>CAYZWN010000005.1:0-50061 GCA_964482185.1 uncultured Roseivirgaceae bacterium | reverse complement strand
ATTTTCTTATTTCGCGAATTACTTTAAGGCGATTTTCGAGCGTGGGCATCAGTTCACCATCATGGTTGTCCAAAACCACATACTCAACTCCAAATCTTCGACCGGCTTCTTTGGCTTCTGCAATCCTGATTTTTGCCAGCGCTCCACCACCCATTGACTGATGTCCGGCATCTCCGTTGGTCATGGAAACAAATTTTACGTTATGGCCCATTTTTGCAAAAAGAATGGCTGTGCCTCCCGCGTCAATATCGCAGTCGTCAGGATGTGCGCCAATTACAATTACATTGAGTTTAGTATCCTGTGCTTGTAGCATCATTGCAAAGGAAAGTGTGAACAATAAGATTATCAGATTTTTCATGTTTTTAAATTTAAACCAGTTGAATGTTATCGGGATCCCAGCTTATTGGTTTCTGTTTGTAGTAGCTTTCGTTTGCAAGCAAAGCAGCGCCTGCTGCCCTAAAACCAAAAGTCGCATTTTCTACCACTTTGGTATTGTTTCGTATGGCTGTAAAGAAATTATTAAAATGGTCGTAATGACCTCCTTTGTAATCCGAAGGAGCATTATAGGTTGTTTCGCCAATGTTTAATTCGGATTTTCGATCGTATTGCACTTCTTTAGCATATTGCTGCCTGATTTTTGCCTGGGTTTCATTCGTGTATGCGATCAATGAATACCCACCAGGAATCATGTCGAGTTTTGAGCGAACTAATTTTACACTGTCATCATTTATATGCATTTCCCCTTCTGTGCCCACCAGTTTAAATCCATATCCGCCACCATTGCCGGCTATAAAGTTTACACGGAACGCGGCATTAAATGCGGCATGCGTTTTAGTTTGCGGATAATCATAAAATGTCATTGTTACATCAGGTACATCCCGGCCATCGTTCCAATATCGAAGGCCGCCGGTTGACAGCGCCCGAACCGGGCCGTTTGAAGTGATAATAAAATGCAAAGTAGAAAAAGCATGAACAAACAGATCTCCCGCGACACCCGTGCCATAATCTTTGTAATTTCTCCAACGAAAGAAACGCATGAGTTCGAATTTGGTCTTTGGTGCGTTTCCTAAAAATGTATCATAATCCACTGTGTTTGGATTGGCATCCGGCGGAATGGGATATTGCCAGGCGCCTTCAGCCGAGTAGCGGTCGTTGTACATGTCGAGCATCACAATTTGTCCGATTGCACCATCGTCATAGAGTTGTTTCGCTTTTTCGTTTCCAAGGGAGGATAATCCCTGGCTTCCTACCTGAAATATTTTGCTGCTTTCTTTTTCAGCATTCACAAAATCGCTTCCTTCATTGAAAGTCTGAATCATGGGCTTTTCGCAATAAACTGCCTTTCCGGCCTTTAAGGCATCTACGGAAATCTTTCTATGCCAGTGATCGGGCGTAGCAACAATTACAGCATCGATATCATTACGGCTAAGAATTTCCCTGTAATCTCTTGTTACAAAAACATCGCTTCCCCAAAGTTCCCTGGCTCGATCAAGTCTGCCTGTGTAGAGATCACAGGCTGCTACGAGTTTCACACCCGGTACCTGCAAAGCAGAATTTGTATCATAGATACCCTGAATGCCTGATCCTATCAGCGCAAGATTGATCTGATCATTGGCTGTAAATTTTTTTTCATCATATGATCTGCCAGCCATTGTCTGCACATCACTGTATGATTTTGCCAAAAGCTGTGGAGCGGATGAAACTGCTGCGGTGCCCAAAGCGAAACGCTTTAAGAATGTTCTTCTTTGTGCATTGAGGTCAAAATTTTTCACCGGGTGTTGTATTTAAATGTGATAAGGAAAAAAATCTTTAATAATGGTAATTTACGGATTTTTAGACCCTTTCCAAAAATGAGACAAGTAAAAGGATCGTGTCATTTATAAAAAATCTCCACGCAGGGTTCTGAATCTTTTTCTGGCTTCTGCAGCGCGATTGCTTCCCGGATATTGCTTCAGGAAAGTTTTAAATGTTCCCATAGCAAGTTCTTTATCCGCCAATTGATCCTGGTAAATAATTCCGATAAGAAACAAGGCATCATCACCAAGAATATCATTACCATGCTTATCAACAATTTCCTGAAGAAGAGTAATCGATGTGAAAAAATCTCCTTTCTCCAGCATAAGTTCAGCTTGTTTGTAAAGTATTTCATCAACAAGCGGATGATCCGGAAAGTCATTCTTTAACTCAGTTAACTTAGCGAATGCCTCTTCTTTTTTATTCTGAAATATCATTAAATCGATTTGCACATATCTCTTCATGGCCACATCCCCGGTATCGAGTTGGGTGTTGTCTTTGATCAACAAGCTCAAGGACATAGCATCGTTGGCGATTTCGCGGGTTGTTGCCATTTTGAGAATATCAAGATGGCTTTGAGCCAATTCAAAATCACCGCGATAAAAGGATAGTTTAGCGTTCCTGAGTTTGGCTTCATAGCCAATTGGGGTTTCCTTACCCGATTTTTCAACCTGTGAATACAATAATGTTGATTCCCATGGTTCATCAATGAGTATATAAATATCTCCCAAATCAAGCTTGGACTGGTCAACTATGGATTTGCTGATTCTTGGCGCATTGATTATCCTTTGAAGAATAGCGATTGCCGAATCATATTCATGTAGGTAAAAAGCATACAACAAAGCCTGGCTTCTCAGAGCCTGGGCAGATGTCTGATTTATACCAATGTCATTTATCAATTCATTGTAATCATTGATTAATACTCTTATCGCTTTCTCATCAACGGGGTAAGTGTGTTTTACAATTTCTTCACGGCAAGTGATCAGCAATCTTCTCGAAATCTGATAGTTTGGCGTTTGGTTGTACTCAGATACGATGTATTCAAATATACGTATGGCGTTTTTGTAATCTTTGTTTTCCATGGCAATCCGCCCGATTTCAAGGAGCTCATTTCCCCCAAGCTTATTCCGTTTATCAATGGCACGTGCCTGAATAAAAGCCGAATAAAAGTTTTTGCGTTGAAGACTTACCCAGATGAGCAAATCATTATAAACCTGGTTGCTGGGATTTTTCTGAACCTTATCATACATCATGCTTTCAAACAACTCAAGATCCTCATCTTCCTGAAGTATATTCTGAAAGATATTTTCCACTGACCGGATGTTATTCGGGTTTTGCAATACATAATTCAAATATTCGTCAATCATTTCCTGTTTTTTATTCATGAGCCTGTACAGGCTTGCCATCTGGATGGAGTACGCCAATGGATCATTGACTTTCTTTCTGCTTTGTAAATAAAGCTCTGCCGCATAATCGTATTGCTGATTTTTCGTAAAATGCTGGGCTGCAACCCTTACTTTGAAAGGATCATTGGATAGATCAGAAATCAGTTTTTCAAAATACTTTTTTGCCTCAGTTTTATTATTCTTTTGTTGATAAATCAGCCCCTTATCGATCTGGTAATAGATATTTGATGGGTATCTTTTTATTGCCTTATCGATATACTTTTCTGCTTCATCAAATTTTCCGGTAGTAATCATCAATTGGTAGTATTTTTCATGAATGAGCGGAATATTTCTGTAGTCTTTTTCAAGTTTCTCGTAAAGTGATAGTGCCTTGTCACTTTCTCCCTGTTGGAGATACTGATCGGCCAACTGAATTTCTGACATATCCTGAGCATATGATTGTACGGCACAATTCAGAAGAATCAATATTTGTAAAAGGAGGTATATTAAATGAGTTTTCAACATATCAAGGGGATTAATAATAATATAATACTTAATATATAATTAATATTATTATTTATTAACCATGTGGATAAGTGGATAATTAATTGTTTTAAATATTGTTTTTTTCATTTGTGGATCAACTTTGGATAAGTTTCTGATTATTCACATTTTATTTACTTTTATATTATTGAAATTCAACAAATTAGATGTTATTAACATTTTGGAGTAATTTTTTATGTATCATAAACTTATGTTAAAGATGTCTATAAGTTGTTGGAAGAATACGATATGTAAATTGTTATCAACATGCTTTTGAAGTTTCATATGGTTTCTATTCCTTGAATGTTTGTAACTGTATTTACCAACGTGTTGTCCATAGTTTATCCACATGTTAAAAGGATATATCTAAAGATGTTTCCCAGTCAGCTCTTATAATCAATAGATCAGGATAAATGTAAACGGGCTCAGGTTCTATTTGTTTGAGCATGTTACCGGGGCTCCATTTACCATCTTCGTCTGCGTCTATCAACACCCTTATTTTGTATTTGCCAGGTTCGATATTTGTAAACTTTACGTTTTTGCTATTTCGTGCGGTCTGTATAATATCAAATTTTTCTTTCAGAAGTTGGACTTCAAAACTATTGTATTCAGTAGTGATCATTATTTGTTGTGTGCCATAGTTCTCAGGCGACATTAATTTATAATTCGAACCAATAGTTTGGCTTGTGTCTTTGTCAGCTGAAATAAATGATCCTTTTCCAAAATAGAGTTGAATTCCCTGATTCTTTGTTGGCGATTTTTTAGTTTCACGTGAGCTCATTTGTCTTTTAATTTGTTGCTGATTTTCTTTCTCTGTAGTAGCTGTATCAATCAGCGTAGCTGCAATTCGCTTTTTAATTGCCTCAATTGTATCAATTTGTACTTTATCTACATAAACATCAAATTTAAGTTGCTCTCTGTTTGTTGACCAGGTAAAAGCTGTATCAGGAATTGAGTACAAAGGAATGGTATCGTATCTTAGTATAATACTGTCTGAATTTGTGGATATTATTGGTTTGTTGAAAACAATATCTGCGGTAAATTTTTGCTCAATGCTTGATTTGTCGTCCGGTTTGATTGTCATTCTGAATTCCTCTTTTTTTCTCATGCTCGGAACAAACTTTGCATAAACTGTATCAATATGGCTGTTTCCGACTGAATCCTGTGCAATAACCTGGAGTTGCAAACTATCGATACCATCAAAATTATTGTATAATCTGATAGACTTATTTTCTTTTACTTTGTTGGATAAGAATTCGTGACTAGCGTTTATTACATCTAATTGATAATCAGTTATATACTTATTAAAATTTATTTCAAAATACTGACCTGAAGCCAGCGCTGACATAAGTTTAAGTTCTGATAGATCAAGTTTAATAAGGTCCAGGTTTATTTTGGTTGTTCCGGTATCGAGCAATAGAGTGTCTTTGAAGAATGCGTATGATTCTTTATTGGTTTCTAATTTCAGATTCTTATTCCCGTCTGTAAATGCATACACTAAATATTTGCCATTTTTGATATTTTCAATCAGGTATTTTCCATCCTCATCTAATTCGGCAAAGTAGTATGGAGAACCATTAAAAATAGTTATCGTATCCTGGGCTCTGTATAGTCCTACTATAATGTTTTTTAGTGTATCGTATGTCAACAGCTCTTTAACATAGCCAGATATCGACAAAGAGTCAATATAATTGCCTGTACTGAATGTCATCTTGTTGTCCTTAGTCGGATTCCCTTCAGTAAGATCCTGTATAGACTCGCGAAAATTTAATGTGTATGTTGTGCTATCGTTGAAATTTTCGTCAAAGGTTATTTTAAAAACATTTTTCTTAAGAGATATTTCATACTTGGATGTTGTGAGTGGAGTAATGATCAGTTGCTCTTTTAGTTTATTTGTTTTTATTCTTTCGTCAAAAGTGAGTGTAACAGATCGCCCTTTGAAGTTAGTACTTTGCAATGGAGGTACAGAGCTTATCAGGGTTGGTGGAATGGTATCTTTCGGACCACCTGTTGGGCTTGACTGACTGGCGCATGAATTGAATAAGTAGTATAAGAATCCAACTACTATAATTTGTAATATATACTTCATCATTTTCTGATGATATAGATTAAACTTGAGTAGTTATTTTTGTTTTTGGAAGCGTAAGTATTTGATTTATAACCATTTATGAATGATCTTAGATAGTTTTGCTTTCCATTTTTGTAAAGTTCACTTAAAAGTGAAACGTAATAGCTGTCAAACTTCATGGGTAAAACATATTTTATTTTCAGTTTGTGTTTGATGAACAGCTGTCCGATTGTTTTTTGAGTAAAATGGTATAAATGCCTTGGTACATCATAAGCCGCCCAGTGCTCCTTATAAATTTGTTGATCGTAACTCTCCTGGTTTGGAACAGCAACTATTAGGTTTCCATTAGTAGGTAAAATAGAATGAATGATTTCAATAGTTTCATTAATGTTCGGCAAGTGTTCAAGTACATGCCATAGGGTAATTACCGGTATTCTGTTTAGTTTCCTGACATCTTCAATCGATTTAAAAAGATCAATTTTGATTTTATCTTCTGCCATTTCCCTTGCTGCAGTATCAGGTTCGCAGCCGTGAACATTCCATTCGTTCTTCTTACAATGTAGAAGAAAATCACCTGTTCCACATCCAATATCTAATATCTCTTTTTGGTCGGATAGCGAGTTAATAAGTTTTAGTTTTTGTTTTAAAGTATAGTTTCTTACAATTTTATAAATGTGCTGAGTTAAATTGATTGCTTTATCAGAATGTGAGATGTAAGCGTCAGATTTATAGTATTGGATAAGTCTTGATTTAGCTGGTCTTGGGTTAGTTAAAAGTAATGAGCATTGATTGCATCTCATTATGGCAAAACTTTCCTTTGTGTAAAAATGGTCCTGACAAATAAGGTAATTCTCAAATTTGTCATGACCGCAGACCGGACAATTATTAACCTTTTCCAACATATATCATTTAGCCATATAAACCATAATAACAGATATGTCGGCAGGCGAAACTCCACTTATTCTGGCAGCCTGTCCAATAGTAGCTGGTCTGATTTTATTTAACTTTTCAGTTGCCTCAGATGATAATGCTTTTATCTTTTCGTAGTCAAAGTCACCTCTTATTCTGAGATTTTCAAGGTGTTCTACTTTCTCAGCAAGTTTCCTCTCTTTTTCAATGTAGCTCTCATATATTGTATTTATTTCAGCTTGTTCTATTACCGCAATTGAGAATTTGTTGACAGTTGTTTCAATTGACTTATTGAGCGCGAGTAAATTTTGCATATTTACTTCTGGCCGTTGTAATAATTGATATATGCTTTTTTGTTCCTTAATCGGAGTTGAATCAATCGACTCAAGGGTAGCGTTGATATCAATTGGTTTAAGTTTGATCTTTTTTAGCTGGCTAATAAGGTTATCTGTGTCCGATCTTTTTTCTTGAACTAAATCTAATCTTTCTTTAGACGCGAGACCAATTTCGTAACCGAGATTTGTAAGCCTGAGGTCTGCGTTGTCTTGTCTAAGGAGAATTCTGAATTCAGCTCTTGATGTAAACATTCTATATGGTTCTTCAGTGCCTTTGTTTATTAAATCGTCAATGAGTACTCCAATGTAAGCGTCACTTCTCTTTAGGATAATGGGTTCGAGGTTATTTATTTTTCTATGCGCGTTAATTCCTGCCATTAATCCCTGGCTGGCAGCTTCTTCGTACCCGGTTGTTCCATTTATTTGCCCGGCAAAATAAAGGTTATGGATTAGTTTAGTTTCAAGGCTTGATTGTAATTGAGTCGGTGGAAAGAAGTCATATTCAATGGCATAACCAGGCCTGAACATTTTAACATTTTCAAATCCAATAATTTGTTTAAGTGCTTTGTGCTGTACATCTTCTGGTAGTGAAGTCGAAAAACCGTTTACGTAGACTTCTACCGTGTCCCACCCTTCCGGTTCTACAAATATTTGATGTCTGTCTCTTTCCGAAAATCTATTTATTTTATCTTCTATTGAGGGGCAGTATCTCGGCCCAATACCTTTGATTCTTCCCGTGAACATTGGTGATTTCTCGAAACCTGTTTTGAGTGTCTCGTGTACGTCGGGGTTTGTGTAGGTGATGAAACAACTTCGTTGGGTTTTAGGTATGGGTGTATGTAAGAACGAGAATTTCCCGGGATTTTCGTCACCGGGTTGTTCCTCAAGAATGTCATAGTTTATTGATCTCCCGTCTATTCTTGGAGGTGTACCTGTTTTCATTCTTCCAGATTCAAAACCTAATAGCACGAGTTGTTCTGTTATACCCTTAGCAGCTTTTTCAGCGGTTCTTCCTCCTCCGAATTTTTTCTCACCAATATGGATCAGCCCATTAAGAAAAGTGCCGTTTGTTAGAACTACGGCCTTTCCTGCTATTTCGAGTCCCATACTTGTTTTAACACCGGTTAGTTTATTGTTTTTTATAACCAGCGATGCGACCATATCCTGCCACATATCTATGTTGGGATTACCTTCGAGTGCTTCTCTCCAATATTTTGAAAACAGCATTCTATCGTTTTGAGTTCTTGGGCTCCACATAGCCGGCCCTTTTGATTTATTCAGCATTCTGAATTGTATCATTGATTTATCAGATACAATTCCGGACATACCTCCTAAAGCATCAATTTCTCTAATGATTTGACCCTTTGCTATACCACCCATAGCAGGGTTGCATGACATTTGTGCAATGGTCATCATGTTCATTGTTACCAACATGACTTTTGAACCCATTGTTGCGGCCGCGTAAGCTGCTTCACAGCCTGCATGCCCTGCCCCTACTACTATTACATCATATTCAGGAAACATATTTATTTAAAATGATTGTTCCACGTGGAACACAGTACAACTTTTTAGAGCTAAATGTTCCACGTGGAACTATTTCTACATTTTTTCGAGTAAAGCTAAATAACGATTTTCTTTTTTCCGCATTTCATCTTGCTGACATGGTGTTTTATCCTGATATCCTATGAGATGTAAAATGCCGTGAATCATTACCCGTTCTAATTCTTTATTGAATTTGATTATAAACTTAGAGGCGTTTTCTTTTACCCTTTCAATACTAATAAATATGTCACCTTCAACTAATTCTGGTTTACTTGATTGGTCAAATGTTATAATATCTGTGTAGGTTTTATGCTGAAGGTACTTTTGATTGATTTGCAGAAGGTACTCGTCGTTTACAAAAATAAAGTTGATGCAACCAGGTATTTTATCATGAGCCTCAAGGACGGATACAATCCACTTCCTGACTTTGTTTTTGTTTTTTATTCTGAAATCAATCTCTTCAGAAAAAAAATTGATTTCCATAATATTAACTCATATAGAATGAAAGTTCGACTAAACTTCCCTGATTTTTAAAGTTAACTTCGTCTGAAAGGTGTTTCATGAGAAATACGCCCCTGCCGGATGGTTTGTCGATGTTTTCGGGAGATGTTGGGTCTGGAAGGTTTTGATAATCGAAACCCTGGCCTTCGTCTTTAATGCAAAAGTTAATCACATTGTTATTTAATGATAAGCTGAGGGTAACATTTTTCGATTTATCATTTTTATTGCCATGCATGATTGCGTTGTTTACTGATTCAGTTACAGCTATCATAATGTTGCCGTATATGTCATCATCAAGTTTAAATCGCTCTTTAGCATTATCTATAAAACTTTCAATAATCCTGATGTTTTCAGTAATTGAAGGAATTACAATTCTTATTGTATCCATTGTCATTTTAACCTCCTAAGCGCTTAAAATATTCGTTAACTTCTTTTTTATAATAAGGATTTAATTTTGGCGGAACGGTTTTCAATAATTCAATTTCCTTTTCTTTAGCCTTAATGTATTCTTCAAATTCGCCAGGCGTGTTTCGATCATATTCTTTTGCTTGTTCGCCTTCTCTTTCGTCATCTAGTTCTCTTTCTTTTTGAGCATTTTCTGCTTCCAGTAATCTGGTAACGATTTCTTGTTGCCTTTTTATCAATTGGTCAGTCAGTTGTTTATTTACAAGATCCATTTCGCTCATTTCCATTTTCTCTTCAATATCTTTTAACGAATTTCCCGGATTAAGGCCACCACTTTTGTCCATTTTTTCTTCCAACTCCCTAAGCATTTGCCTGATTCTTTCCTGTTCGGCTGCCATTTTAGCTAATTCTTCTGATAATTCTCTACCACTGGCTCCGCTTTTTTTAAGCTGTTGTATTTTTTCGGCTAATTGTTGCTGTAGCTCAGACATGCTTGGTAAACGGGCATTTTGTGGTTTTCCGGCTCCCATACCCATGGCATTCATCATTTGATCCATTACATCATCGAGCATGAGGGCAAGGTCATTAATTGATGTCATGACAAATTGTTGTTTTCCTACAGCCTCACCTTTATTTCTTTCCCTGATAGCATATGATGTCTGATCAAGGTAATCATTCATTTCATCTACTTTGCGTGTGACAATTGATTGTATTCTGAAATCTTCTTTTGAAAGGGATATGAGGCTGTCCTGAATCACTTTAGCATCGTCTTTTATTTTAAGTTGATTTTGAGAAAGTTCCAGGAATCGAGGATCGCTCTGATGCACCCGTCTGAACTCTTTCATAATATCCTCCTGCTCAAATGATAACTTGATAAGATTGTCAAGGATATCCCTAAGCTGATGAAGATTCATATTCATGGAAGCCTCCATCATCATGCTTTGCATCGACTGCATTTTATCTGCCATTTTTTTCATTTGATCACTTGCACCCTGCTGGGATTTTCCCGCCTTTTTATTGTCTTGTTTTTGAAGGTTTTGCCGGGCGTCATTTTGCTGTTTTTCAACTGAGTCTATTTCTTCAGAAAGATCCTGTATTGGTTGAGGTCTTTCTAAATCCTGATTCAGTTGCTGCATTTCCTGTATTTCTTCCTTCAATTCCTGAAACTCCTCATTTATCTCCGATTGTTCTTTTTCCAATTCCTGCTGATCGGTTTTATTGTCGAGGCTATTTTCTGCTGCATTTTGTTGCCGTTCCTGTAATTCCCTGGTCATGTTCAGGTTTTCATTTAGCTTCATTTCAAATTTCATCTTTTTAAAAAGTTCCAGGGTTCTTTCTAACTCTCGTTCAAGATTGTCTTCTTTGAAATTCAGATTATCGATTACTTTTTTTAAGTCCTCTATATTTTTTTGCTCTTCCAGCAACTTTTGTAATTCCTGGTAAAGTTTTTTGGTCTCCTCATCAAGTAATTCATCCATCAATTTTTGTAGCTGGTCCAGCTTTTCCATCATATCCTTATTCATTTCAGGATCAAATCGTTTACGCTTTTCCATATCAGATTTATACTGCTCCTGCATTTGCTTAATTGCCAGATCAAGGGCCATCTTTCGATTTATGATGCTCTCAACTTGCTTTTGGTCTTGCCATGATAATTCTTTTTTGCCCTTGAGTTTATCTTGCATTTCTTTCAAATCCTCATTGAGCTTTTCTGCCTCATTGAGCGTATTATCTATCTGATTTTCTGACTTCTCACTTGATATTTTAAAGTCATTTCGCAATTCTTCTGCTGATGGTACTAAAAAAGTATATACTGGGGTTTTTGTGGTTTTTGGTTTGTTAATGGCATCATTATCAGATACCTGTAAAAAGTATTCAAGCTTATCGCCTTTTTGTAAATTGAATTCATCAAGTTTCCAGTAGTGATAAAATGACTGGTTACTCTTGGATTTGTCATAAGTAATTTGAAATCGATTGAACTCATCGTCTGCCTTTTCAGAAGCAATTTTATAAAAAACACTCAAATCGGTGATTCCATAATCATCTGATATATTTCCACCGAAAATGAGGTACCGGAATAATATTGTGTCCTTAAGTTGATCAACATTTATTTTAGGATATTCATCCGGTATAATTTGAATGTTATATTTGATTTTTTCCTTGTTTATGCTGAAATCATTTTTTAATCCAATGTAGTATTCGTCAGATTTATATAATACCTTATTGAATTTAAATATTTGATTATCAATGGTTTGATATATTTTATCGTCCTTGTCAGAATTAAAATCAATTGAGATTTCACGTGTATCATTCGTATTGATCACCCATTCTGCAAACGTTCCGGCAGGGGCCTGAAAGCTTCCGATGTTTTCTAAAATGTCTGATTTTTTATTGATATATGAAGGGTAATCAAGGCGGATTGCAAAATTTCTTATGTTCGGTCGATTTACGACGTTTATCGTATACTGCTCGGAGTGGAAACCCGCAGCTTCAAATTTGAAAAGTGTGGATTGCTGCAACTTTTCAAAATGATTGCTATAATTATTAGATCCTGTCTTAGTGAGCTTTATGGTTCTTTCATTTGTTTTTAAATAAACATTTTCAGGAATATCCTGCCCGATTAATTCCAGATTAAGCATAAAGTCCTCATTTCTGAAAGCGGTTAATTCATCGTTTTGTATGACGAACATAAATGGGGCTTCCGGCACAAATTGCTTATTAAACTGAACAATACGTTTAGCCGGTTCAGTAATTGTTTGTGGAATGAATACAATGAGAAACACCAAAATTAATAAGGGAAACACCAAATATCTGATGTATCGAACGTTTTCCTTGTATTGAATTAAATTTTCGATCGGATAGGTTGTCATTTGTTTGCTCCTTTGATCAATGGAAGCAAGAAGTAAGCTGTTTTGACCGACAAAATTATTTCTTAATTGAATGAGGTTCAGAAGCTTATCTCCAATTTGGGGGATGGCGGAGCCGATATTTATCGCGGCATGTTCATCACTTATTTGTCTGTTTTTAAAGATCAATCTTACGATGTGAATAATCAGCCATTTGTATAGAACGTAAAGGCATATAGACAAATACCCGAAAAAAAGAATTGCCCTGGTCAGCGTGCTGGAATAAAACTGGTGTTCTATCAGAACCAGGAATAAAAATGCAGCAAGAAGTATCGAAAGGATAATTATAGAACCTTTAAGTATCAGGCTTAAATAATACTTCCGCTTATAGCGACCTATTCTATAATTAATATCCTTTGTCAAACTTTTCTATAATCTTTTAGCCTCCTCAAAATAAACTCGCCCAAGTTCCCTGTACTGCATAGGATTATTAGGAAAATCCTTAACATAAGATTTAATGAGCCTGTACCCTTCGTCATACCATAGTATAATTACGGGCGCATCCTCCATCAGTTTTATTTCTGCTTTTTTGAACAGCTCATTCGCTTCTTCGATTGATTTTGCTTTCAGCGCATTTTCGTAATATGAATCGAAGGTACTATTTACATAACGAGCAACATTCGGATAAGATGCCTCGTTTAACGAAATTGGCACATCTCTGGATGAAAAAATCCATAAAAAGTTTTCTGCACTTGGAAAATCAGCGACCCAGGCAGCCCTCAATATGTTATAGTCGCCTCTGTAGCTTTTTTCCAGAAGTTGGGCAAAAGGCAATATTTGCAAATTGATATCCACGTTTAGGTGATCCTTTAACTGCTTCTGAATTTCGACTGCTACGTTTGTGTTTCTTTCGCCTTCGGCGTTAAGCAGAAAATCGAGTTTTGGAAAGCCGCTGGCATTAGGGTATCCTGCTTTTCTTAGGTAATATCGTGCTGAATCAATATTTAATGAATATCCCTTTATGTTTTCAATGTTGTAATTCACAAACACAGGTGGGGTTATCCCGTGATTTCCCGGCGCAAAGCCCTCTCCATTTAATACAAAGTCGAGAATTTTTGTTCGA
The DNA here is from genome assembly GCA_964482185.1 of uncultured Roseivirgaceae bacterium. GTDB lineage: Bacteria > Bacteroidota > Bacteroidia > Cytophagales > Cyclobacteriaceae > JAAUQL01. The sequence goes on along the minus strand of CAYZWN010000005.1, from coordinate 36,613 downwards.
TCAATCGCAAAATTAAATGCTTTTCTTACGTTGATATCCTTGAATACGCCCTTCTGATTGTTGAGTGTCAGAAACTGAGTCATCATTTCCGGGGAACGCTGCAATTGAAACTGACTATATTCTCCATTGGCACCGGGCATGGTTTCTTCCAGAATTTCTATTATATATTCTGTTGGTAGTCTGTAGATCATATCCAGATTACCTTTTCGGAATTCGAATAGTTCAGTTTTTTTATCCTTAATGAATTGAATACTCACAGCATCAACAAATGGTAATTGGTTTCCATGCGTGTCTTTTGTATGATAATTCGGATTGCGTTTAAGAATGATGGAAATATCTTCGTCCACATCTTTGATATTTAATGAAAAAGGCCCGGTTCCTACGGCGTTGATTCTCATGTCTATGCCATACATTTCTTCTGCTTCTTTTGGGTAAATGAAACAAGCAGGTTGAGCAAGGTTTACAGTAAAAAGTGAATTTGGCTTGGTCAGATGCAATTCAACCGTATAGTCATCAATGACATGAATACCTTCGACATTAAAATCAGGTATTTTTCCATCACCCGATGCCACGTAGTATTCTTTTGCCCCTTTGAGCGTATTTTCAAAAATAGAAAAGTGCTGGTTGTTGATATTTTTTGTGCAAAGACGGGTAAAACAATAAGCCACATCGCCCGCTTTCACTTCCCGGCCTTTTCCGTCTGTAAAACACGGATTATCATGGAAAAATACACCTCTCTTTAAATTGAACTCATAGATTGTACCTGTGACATCCACCTTATAACTTTCAATCAGACCATTTTTAATATCGAGTGTTTCAGGATCAAACTTAAAAAGTCCTTCATAGATCTGTGACGCAACCCGATATGAATAAGCATCCGTGATATTGTGAGGAAATAGATTTTTTATGTATTCTGACTCATTAATTCTAAAAACGCCGCCATAATATTTTCCTCCCTGGGCTGATCTCAGTCCTGTGGCATTCATATCCTGCTTACTGTTTCCGCAAGAGAGCAATAGCAAGGAAACAGTGAAAACAGCTAAAAACAATATAATATTTTTCATAATTATCTGTATAATAGTTATTTACGCAATAATAAGTAAAGATATACTTATTTTACTTTTTTTTCTAATACTTGATTAATCCCATGTCAATTTGGCAAAAAAACAAAGTAATAGATGCATGATATTTGTATAGAATATTTGGCAAAGCGAGATAATCTGTTCTTATATGTCAAAATCAGATGGATTGTTCTTTATAAAAATATTCAACAACATGCATTTTTAGCAGCTTTTCCTGTTCAAGTATATCAAAATGAGGCAATTTTTTCTTCAATTTCCAGTGAGGCCACCCTGTTTCATCCAATCCTTCCAGTTCATAAAATCCAGAAAGACTTAAAACTTTACATATCGCGATGTGTATAAGGTCTCTTTTTTCTTCTTTGGTAAATATTTTTGCTCCGCGGCCAAGTTCCTGTACACCAATTAAAAAAAGCACGCTGTTGAGGTCTGCTGGTCTTTTTCCAATCGATGTCTCGAGTTTATTTAGCAATTCCTGCCAATTCCTTTCACTTTCCAGGTCTTTTTGATGTATCATTTGTATGCTACGAATTTGTATAGAATTTTATTCATCACTTTTTTCCTAATCTGCAAATATATATGTTGAAGATAGAAAACTAATAATGATAAGGTTGATGTGAGCTTTTATCAGGATATACTAAATTTATTTTTTCCCAGAATATGTTCTGCCTGCGGTGCGTCACTTGTTCAGAATGAGGAAACCATTTGTTTTAGTTGCAGGGTAAAACTTCCCAAAACAAATTTTTCCGAAGCATTTCAGAATGAATTGAAGGATCGCTTCTTTGGGAAGATAGAGTTAGAGTATGCATTTGCCTGTTTATACTTTTATAAATCAGGTATTACTCAGGAACTCATTCATCAGTTCAAATACCAAAATAAGCCTGAGATAGGGTTGATGATCGGCAGGTGGCTGGGCTCTGATATTGAAAAGTCCGCGCTTAAGAATGAAATCGATTACATCATCCCGATTCCGCTTCATCCCAGAAAGGAACGTCGAAGAGGCTATAATCAAAGCTTTTATTTTGCTAATGGTTTGTCCGAAATTACGGGTATTCCGGTTCTTTCAAAAGAATTAAAAAGGGTGAAATATACTGAAAGCCAGACTGGTAAATCAAGAGAAATGAGATGGATGAGTGTAAGTGAAGCCTTTGCGATTGGAGAAAGTGTAAAATTGAAAGATAGTCATGTTCTTGTTGTGGATGATGTTGTCACAACAGGTGCAACAATCGAAGCGTGCTGCAAAACACTCCTTGAATTTGGTGTCAGAAAAGTGAGTATTGCCGCAATGGCTGTTGCAAAATAGGTTCTTCTGCTCAGTGAGATGTTTGAATTATTATCCTTAATCTATAAAAAAAGCCCCATTTTGGGGCTTTTATGAACACTATATAATCCTAATTTCTAATAATTTGAACCAGCTCTGATCATTGCGCATCTGAAGCCGATTGTTGCCGTTGCAGAATCCTGATCTAAGAATCTTCTGGTACCGGGAGACAACCAGTATGCCACATCCTTCCATGAACCTCCTTTATAAACCCTGCTTTTATCCGAGATTAGCGAATTAAAAAACTGATAGTCATATCCTGAGGCCGGATCATCGTAATTAGGATCATCTGTTGATCTTCCTACTAGGTCTTCCCGAGCTCTTCTTACAGGGTTCAGATCTTCCATATCCTGAAACGAGAGCGGACGATACACATCAAATACCCATTCGTTTACATTTCCTGCCATATTGTAAAGACCAAAATCATTGGGTGGGTTGTTATAAACATAGTCAGTAATCATGGCGCCGTCGTTTAACTTTCCGGCAATACCGGCATAGTCACCACGGCCTCTTTTAAAGTTGGCAAGAAAAGTTCCCATCTTTCTTCCATAAGGATTTCGCAAAGCATGGCCATCCCACGGATACAATCTTTTGTGGGTCTGGTTTTCGTCCAACCATTGCGTGCCTATAAGTGCCTGAGCGGCATATTCCCATTCTGCTTCTGAGGGTAATCTGTAGTTTGGCAAAACTACACCCGTTTCTAAAGGAATGCGAGCTCCAGGGCTTTCGGCGACTAAATCAGTCAAACCTGCATCTTCAGCAAGTTTCATATTTACAACTGTCGTGCGCCATTCGCAGTAATCAACAGCTTGTTTCCAGGTAACTCCTACTACAGGAAAGTATCTGAAGCCGGGATATCTTAAATAATGATCAACGTAAGGATCGTTGTATGCCAGATCACGGGCCCAGACTGTTGTGTCCGGAAGCGCAGATTCATAAAACTCATTGGAAGAATCAAGTCTTACATAATATAAGTATTCCAGCCAGTGAATATTGGCTACTTCCGTCTCATCCATATAAAAAGAAGCAACTGTAACAGTTCTTTCAATATTGTCGCGTGTATTGAAGATATCTTCCTCAAAGGAACCTAAAACAGTTCTACCGCCCTCAATGAATACAAGATTTGGACCTTCCGGCTGACCTCTGAAATCCAGTACCTGGAAACCTTCATCAGAGTTATACTCCAATCCAGTGGCTTTACTTATTCTCCCCGGATTGGTTGATGTTGGATTACTTCCTGATTTACATGATCCCAGCAGGAAGATCATTGCAAGAAGAATTGGGCTTGTGTAAACAAACTTCACAAAATTTTTCATAACCTGTTTAATTATCAATTTATTCTAGTAACGCTAATCAATTCATAATTAGCAATTAAAACACAAATTTATATCATTAAAAATCAAATCTAAATGCTTGTTGGTTATTAAATACATTTCATTGAAAGCAATGTATCACAAAATATTACATGCACTGTTTCAGATTCGAAGCATAATGTTAGCACCTTGCCTGTTTAAAATAAATTCAAATTGGATTTATTTATTGCATCTGTAATGATTTTATTTCCATCAACTCTTTCAGAAAACGGGCCACATGATTCACTGTATTCATGTTTTCCACGATCAGAATAACCCTTGTTTTACCATCTTTGATTTTACATGTGCGCGGGTTTGCCTGTACATATTTGAGAATATTTCCAAAAACAGCAGAGTTGTAGTATGCACTGTTATCGGATGAAAGCAGGTATGCTTTTAGAACACTATTTTTTACCGTTAACTTTTCGATGCCTGATTTTTCTGCATACCAGCGAATTCGAACAACCTTTATTAAATCCAGTACAGGTACAGGCAACCGGCCAAAACGATCCTCAATAGTTTTAATGTATGCATTTAGATCCTCTTCATTCCCGAGCCGATCAAGATCGTTATAAATCCTCAGCCGTTCTGATATGTTTGAGATGTAGTCATCCGGAATCAAAAGCTCAAAATCTGTATCTATCACGCAATCGGCTGTGAAAATTTGCTCTGTATCCACAATGTCCTTTTTGAACAGGTCTTTAAATTCAGTGTCTTTCAACTCCTGTACAGCCTCATCCAGTATCTTATGGTAGGTATCAAATCCGAGATCGTTGATAAATCCGCTTTGTTCGGCGCCAAGCAAATTGCCGGCGCCCCTGATGTCGAGGTCGCGCATAGCAACCTTGAATCCGTCTCCGAGATGTGAAAACTCTTCTAAAGTCTTGAGTCTTTTTCTTGCTTCGGCAGAAAGCAACATCGTAGGAGGAGAAAGCAGATAGCAAAAAGCTTTCTTATTCGAACGGCCAACTCTTCCACGCATTTGATGCAAGTCTGACAACCCGAACATATGAGCCTGATTTATAATGATGGTATTGGCGTTTGGGATGTCGAGACCTGACTCTATGATATTTGTGGAAACGAGAATATCAGAACGGCCTTCAATAAAATTAAGCATTACATTTTCAAGCTTTTTTCCATCCATCTGTCCGTGGGCAACGGCAATTTTTGCATCCGGAACCAGTTTCTTAATTATATGTGCCACCGGCTCGATGTCTTTAATTTTATTGTGCACAAAAAATACCTGGCCGCCTCTTTTCAATTCAAAACGTATCGCATCGCGGATAATTGATTCACTGAATGTGTGAATCTCAGTAGTTACCGGTTGTCTGTTTGGCGGTGGCGTGGCTATGACACTCAAATCGCGTGCACCCATCAAGGAAAAATGTAGAGTGCGAGGTATGGGTGTTGCTGTGAGTGTGAGCACGTCCACATTCACTCTGAATTTTTTGAGCTTATCTTTTACACTCACACCAAATTTTTGTTCTTCATCGATAACCAGCAAACCAAGGTCCTTAAAATGCACATCCTTGTTTACTATGCGATGTGTACCGATTAGTATGTCTATTTTACCTGCCTCGGCTTCACCCAGGATCCGCTTTATATCCTTTGAACTCTTAAATCGGTTGATGTATTCAACACTGACTTTCAGATCTTTCAGGCGTTCAACAAAAGTCCGGTAGTGCTGCATGGCCAAAATGGTAGTCGGAACCAACACAGCCACTTGTTTGCCATCCAATACACATTTGAATGCCGCCCTGATAGCTACTTCTGTTTTGCCAAAACCAACGTCTCCGCATACAAGGCGATCCATCGGATGGGCTTCCTGCATATCCTTTTTTACGTCTTCAGTTGAAGATGCCTGATCGGGAGTATCTTCAAAAATGAAGGAGCTTTCCAACTCTGCCTGAAGATAGTTATCCGGAGAAAAGGCAAATCCGGGGCTGTTCTTTCTTTTTGCATAAAGGTTGATTAAGTCCTTGGCTATATCTTTTACCTTACTTCTTACGCGGTTTTTCTTATTCTCCCATTCCGGTGACCCCAACTTGCTCATCAGTGGCGGTACGCCTTCTTTCCCGGAATATTTGGAGATTTTGTGCAACGAGTGAATACTGATATATAACAAATCATCATCGCGGTAAATGAGCCGGAGCGCTTCCTGTCGATTGCCATTAACCTCAATTTTATCAAGCCCGGCAAACCTGCCTACTCCATAATCTATATGTGTCACATAATCTCCCGGTTGAAGCGACTTCAACTCATTCAGGGTCAGTGCCCGTGATTTTGTATGTTTTTCACGAGACTTATATTTATGATATCTTTCAAACAGCTGATGATCCGTGTAGCATAAAATTTTATTTTCCTTGTCCAGGAAACCTTGCCTTAGGCTAATGTTTAGAATTTCAAACCTGAGATGTGGATCAATCTCTTCAAATATCGAATGGAGCCTGGAAATCTGGCTTAATGAATCGGAAGCGATGAAGATAGTGTAATCCTTTTGAAGGTATTCAGACAGATTATCAGCAATCAGATTAAAATTTTTATTGAAAGATGGCTGAGCTTCTGATTGGAATGTGAATGTATTGTACGAATCAAAAAAATGCCGGGTTCCAAATTCGATAATGTCGTGTTTATTTAAATCTTCCCTAAATGATTCTCCGGACTCGAAAATGAATTCCGGCTCCTGAACTACTTTCGTATTATTGCTTTTTCTAAGTATTTCATCATAATTCAATCTGGCCTGATGCTGATTTTTTTCAATGATATTAAAGGTTAGCTCAACATCTTTGACCCAGATTTTGCTGTTTTTGGGTAAAAACGAAAGAAAGGATTGTTTTTTAGAAATACTGAGTTTGGCCTGCAGATTTGGAAGAATGCTGACAGATTTCACAGGATTTTTAGATAGTTGAGATTCCGGGTCAAAAGTTCGGATACTTTCAATTTCATTGCCAAAAAGCTCAAGCCGATAGGGCAACACATTGGCATATGAAAAAATGTCAATAATGCCACCCCGCATGGCAAACTGACCAGCCTCACATACAAAATCTTCTTTTTCGAAGTCGAATTCGATAAGTGCTTTGAAAAGGTGATCAACATCTACGGATTTTCCTTTTTCGAGCAGAATGCTTTGTTTTTTTAACTCTGTTTTGTTGATCACCTTCTCACAAAGCGCTTCAGAATAGCTGACAATGATTTCTCCGCCAGCGGATTTATTGTTTAGTTTATTTATCAGCTCAGTGCGGATGAGCACGTTCGCATTCTCTGTTTCCTGGTATTCGTAAGGACGTTTGTAGGAGGTAGGGAAGAAATGAATCTCTCTTTTTTCCAACAGGTTTTGCAGATCATTCTGGAAATATGCTGCCTCTTCGCGATCGTGTAATACGAACAAATGGCTGAGTTGTGGATTGCCTGCAATGATGGATGATGCAAACACGGCATCAAGACTGCCCGAAAACCCGGAGATATGGATTTTCACTAATTTATTTGGTCTCAAAATCTCAGAAACCGAAGTGCTTATGAGATCTTTTGAATAAAATTTTAAGAGGTTCTCTGCTTTCAATCAATAAGTTTTAAAAAAGCTATAATCGCGCAAATTTAGCACTGTAACGTTGCGCCTCTCCTATTTAAAGCGAAAAATTATGATTAAATTTATAAACCCTTTCAATGAAGAAAGGTTATTAATTGACTACATGAAATCCTCTAATCAGAAAACCAGTTCGTCAGCTATCAGGCCTGTTTTTGAAAGGATTGAAAAAATGCATCCTTTCAAAATGATCAATTACCTGGTCATTTCGGCTTCATGCCTGCTTTATGCTGTGATCACTTTTTTCTTTATTCGTTTCATTGCCGGCAGTCTAAGAGGTAATTTCGAGTATCCGATGCCTAAATTTTTTGTCCTGGGTGCAATTATTCTTATTGTCTCTACGCATTTTACATTCAGATTGCACAAGGCATACACAACAGATTCAATTCCTGAATTGAGAAAATTGCTCAGTTTGGTTATGATCTCAGGTTTATTGTTTTTTCTTATCCAATTATTGGCATGGATGGAAATTTTAAAACTTAACCTGGTTTATGATCGCAGCGGTATTTCAGATTACCTGTTTGTTTTCAGCGGTGTTCACTTTACTTATGTACTGGCAGGTATGGTTATGGCCGCCATTTTGTTTTATCATTACATGATGATTGAAAATGATCCGGTGAAAACACTCATCACTACTACCAATCCGCACGAAAAACTAAAACTCGATATTTTTGTCACCTTCTGGAATTTCACTGTTTATTCCTGGTCATTGATTTTCGGGATGCTGCTCTTTATACTTTAATTAGAGTATTTTTTGAAAATCTTTTCCATTTCGTCGAGGTGCATGATGTAAGCTGGATTCCGCATGGTTTTCCGGAGGACTTCTGTAATGGCACCATAATTCAATCCCATCCTAACTCCGAGTTCCACGCAAAACGAAACTTCTTCTTTGTAAATAAGCTTATCGATACCAATCAGAATGATGAGTCGGTGAAACTGCTCGATTACCTTTGACTCTGAACGCGGCGGCGAAAAAGTAATTTTTATTTTACCATTCTTGATGTCATTGACAATTGATTTTTCAATACCGAGTCTTGCAGCTACCGAATTGATGAAGTTCATTTCCATATGCGATTCTTCTCCATCAATTTGTGAAAGCCTGAGCAAATCATTTATATGGCTTAGTTTTTCCTGATAATTTGGATCCATCGGACAGAATAAAAAAAGGTTTGTGGTTTCTCTTCGCTAAAGTAAGTAATTTATGTTTTTAAAGTGTAAAAAAATTGTTGACCTATGGAAAAAATGCGCCTTTTTACCAACGCTGAGTTTTGGATAGCTAAACTAAAACTTATGCCTCATCCTGAAGGCGGGTATTATCAGGAGTCCTACCGATCAGCAGAAACCATTGACCAAAAGTGTCTTCCCTCCAGATTTTCGGGAACCAGACATTTTTCAACCGCAATTTATTTTCTATTGAAGGACAAGCAATTTTCTGCATTTCACAGGATTCGGTCTGATGAAACATGGCATTTCTATTACGGAAATCCACTGGAAATATTCGTGATTAATTCAGACAAATCACTTGACAGGTTATTGCTTGGCCATAATCCGGATGCCAATGAGCAACTTCAACTCACCATCCCTGCAAATCATTGGTTTGCTGCGCGTGTAATTGGGCAGGAAGGATTTTCCCTTGTGGGTTGCACAGTTTCTCCCGGGTTCCATTTTCAGGATTTTGAATTGGCTTCGAAGTCCGGTTTGCTTCAGCAGTATCCTGAGCACAGCTCACTCATTCGCGAGCTCTGTCTTGATATATGACGTATTTATACTTACTGACGGTCAGAATGCAGAAAAATACAATCATTTACTATGCTTTGAAAACTATCAGAATCAAACCGAAATAAAGCACATTTTATTTGAATCCTTCAATTTTGAAAACCCAGGCGTAGTTACAGGGATTATCAGCAGGAGTTATAACCGGTGGTGTGATGGTCAGCACGTTGCCTCCACTTTTCGCCGTAACTTTTCCTTCATAACCAAGCATGCTCGCTTTTCCTGATGTCACACCCTGAACTTTAATTGGTTTTGTGGGAAATTTTGTACAAATCACAAACAGATCATTTCCTTTTTTGGTGTAGAAGACGCTTTCCTGTTTGGCATTTTCAGCCTTTTCCCATACTGTAGTTCCATAAATTGCCGCCCCATTAACCCTCAGCCAGTCGCCCATATCTTTCAATCTTTGCTGCTGGATAACGGGAATTCTGCCATCGGCAGTTGGTCCCACGTTAAGCAATAAATTTCCTCCTCTGGCTACCTTATCGATTAGGATGTGGACAAGTTCTTCTGATGTGGAATAACTCTCAAGATTTTCGTTCCGGTTGTAGCCAAATGATCCGCCGATACCCCGGCATTCTTCCCAGGGGTGCGATAAGGTTTCCGTCATGACACCCTCATGCACCAGGTCATACTCTGTCGTGTAGATACCTCCGTGCTTGCTTCTTGTTTCTTTCCCCCATCGGTCATTGACAACCACTTCATCTTTTACCGGTGAATCGTTGTACAACCAGGCCAGAAATTCGGTGCTTTTCCAAACCTCACTGGGGTGGTCCCATTCGCCGTCAGTCCAGAGAATATCCGGTTTGTAGCTGTTTACCAGGTCCTTCATCTGCGGAATCATGTGTGTATCCACGTACTTGTTTACATCAGATTTATAAAGCGGGTTGTACCATTCGTATAGCGAATAATAATAACCCATTCTCAATCCCTCATCTCTGACAGACTTGATCAGATCTCCTGCCAGATCGCGGTGCGGGCCAACATCCACGGCATTCCAGTTCCAGGATTCACTGCTCGGCCAAAGTGTAAATCCCTCATGATGTTTTGAAGTAAGCACCACATATTTTGCTCCTGCATTTTTAAAGATTTTCGCCCAGTCGTCCGGGTTGAACATTTCACATCTAAAATCACGCACAAAATCCTGGTATTTGAAATTTTCACCAAATGTCCTGCCATGGAATTCAACGAAGTTTTTATGAACTGCTGATTTAGGGTTCATAAGTTTATTCCAGTACCACTCCGCGTATTTGTCATAAACATTGGCATCAGTTGGACCCCATGCCGGAACAGAATAAAGGCCCCAATGAATAAAAATACCAAACTTAGCATCTGTAAACCAACCCGGCACCGGCCGGCTGTCTATCGACTCCCAGATTGGTTGATACTTTTGAGCATAAGTATTGGAAATAAGAAAAAGTGCTAGAAAGGTGAATAGTAGATTTTTCATTTTTGATAGAATGTGTGTTCTTTACAAATATATGATTCTTCCGTTTCCCAGAAAATAAAGGAACCTGATTTGGAATAAAATCTATGGTGGAATGCGTTCATGGATTAAAATCATTTTTTATCCGATCCAGTGCAATAACATCAGGATTTGTTATCAGTACTTTTAATCAGCCAGGAATACTGTTCTTTTTACTTGCCTGCAGATTATGCCTATTTTGCTCAAGTTTCGCAACTTTTATACAATATTGAGATTCAGATAATTTTAAAAGCACATTACACATAATGCGTTGATTTTAAGTAATATAAAAATTCCATTTAGAAATTGAGCGATTTGCGATCATAGCGTCTTCTTTGCCTCTTTGCGGTTTTATTTTTTTACCGCAAGGGCCAAAAAGGTAAGCACAAAGCACGCAAGGTTGTAATCAATGGAATTATAGGTAGTTAATATGTTTTTATTTATCTGCGAAACTTGAGTATTTTATAATTGAAACAATCATTTTCTAAATCGCACAAGTATGAAAATTTATCACAATCCTCGTTGCAGCAAAAGCAGACAGACACTTCAACTTATAAATGATTCAGGTAAAAAAGTGGAAATCATCGAATATCTTAAAAACCCACCCACAGAAACTGAGCTGAAAAAAATTATCGTCTTACTTGGGATTACACCTCAACAATTGATCAGGATAAGTGAGCCAATCTATAAGGAAAATTTTAAAGGGAAGGATTTCACTTATGACGAATGGATCAGAATTTTGGTTGCCAATCCGGTGCTTATCGAACGGCCAATTGTTGTTCACGGAACAAAAGCTGTTTTGGGCAGACCGCCGGAAAATGTGCTTGGCCTGCTTTAGATTTTTAGATTAATATTGTCTTTGTAGTCCACTTTCACTGAAAACGGCACGCCGTAAGCCTTCACTTTTATCTTTCCGAGATAACGGATTTCCTGTCCGCTTTTGCCCGTTAATCCCAGGGCAGAGCCAATCGCATTAAGGTTCAGATCACGAAGTCTTATCTTCACTTCGAGTGGTAAGATGAAATCTTCCTCGCCGTTTGCCCTGATATTGAATTCTTTATTCAGTACGGCAATTACTTTGTCCTCAATCAGTATGTCGATGTAGGCACTTTTGATCAAAACTGTGTTTTTGTTTGGATTGTGTAATACTGCTTCCGCCCGCAGGCTGGCTGCGGATAAACTCTCCAGTTGTACCGTAATGTTGTCAAGATACTTAAAATGTGGAGATTCGGGCTTGTTGCAGGCGTTTAATCCCACCAGTATAAGAATCGATAAATAAATCCTCTGTTTCATAATATCCTCGCATGCTGAAATAAAAAGCAGGACAATTATCAGTCCTGCTCCCTACCAACGTATATCAAAATTATTTATTTGATTCTACTTATCTATCTTGAAACTAAAAGATTTGTATTCCCAGGCAAATACCACGGTACCATCATCCTGCACTTCAAACATTAAAGATTCATTTAAATCTACGGTGCGCTTTACTGTCACCTCAAACCTGAACAAATCCTCAGTCTCTTTGTAATTGTAGGCTCCCCACTGATCGGCCTCCTTATTTATTATTGCTGCCCAGGTATCACCTTTTTGAGGAATGGTAAATATTGCATACTTGCCTTTGGGCATTTTATTTTTTCCGATTTTGACATCCTGGCTCACTTCTATGGTAGTGGCATTGTTTGCGCCGGTACGCCATACTTTGTCATAATCCACCAAGCCTCCCCAGATTATACGATCCTTTACCTTGGGCGAATGATAACTAATTTTAATGTCCACGCCATTGACGGAATTTTCAGATGTAAAGGCCGGACTTTCCTGTGCATAAAGATTTGAAAATGAGAAGAAAATCAGAGTAATGGCAGCCAACAGATTTGAATAAGTGCTTTTCATATGTCAGTATTTAGTTTAATACTTTATAAAATTGTTTTATTGAGCGTGTATTAGATAAATTTCCAATTTAGGAAAGCATAAATTTTTTAAATTTTAATTAGAATTCAAATTAAAACAGGTTTTAATAAACAAAATTTATGCCATCGGACTTGTATCAAAACCTGAATTCGAAATTATAAATCCTGATCCCGAATAAACGTACTACATGCTTTTGCAGAGGAAATGAAATCATTCCATATTTCTTCAATGATAACGGCCGCGCCTTTAATCTCACTGATTGTGGCGGCGATCTGACCGATTTCCAGTTCTCCCTCATCAAGATCGCCTTCAAACATCCCCTTTTTGGCTCTGCCTTTTCCTAGAAGTGATCGCAGTGTTTCGGGGTTTGCGCAATGAAGTTCGGCTTCTTTTACTTTTTCATAAAACTTGTTTTTAAGCAGTCTGACCGGCGTTAGGCTTTTCATCATCAATTCTGTACTCCCTTCTTCTGCCTGAATAATCTGATATTTAAATGAAGCGTGAGCAGATGATTCTTCACTGGCGGCAAACAGGCTTCCAATTTGTGCAGCATCAGCACCCAAAGCCATGGCTGCGAGTAATGAGCTGCCACTTGCAATGCCTCCGGCTGCGATCAAAGGTGTAGATACGGCCTGGGCCACTATGGGAATTAGGCAGAAAGTAGTGGTTTCTTCTCTTCCGTTATGACCGCCTGCCTCAAAACCCTCTGCGACAATCGCATCCACACCCGCCTCTTCACATTTTTTGGCAAACTTGACACTTGAAACAACATGAGCTACCTTAATTCCATGTGAGTGTAACTTTGCTGTCCACGTTTTGGGATTGCCGGCAGATGTGAATACAATCGGAACATTGCTACTGATTATGATTTCCATAAGGGTCTCCACGTCCGGATACATCAGTGGCACGTTTACACCAAATGGTTTCTGTGTTGCGCTTTTGCACTTTTCTATGTGTTCTTTGAGAACATCCGGATACATCGATCCCGCTCCGATCAGTCCCAAGCCACCGGCATTGCTTACAGCAGAAGCAAGTTTCCAACCGCTGCACCACACCATTCCGGCTTGTATGATTGGATATTTTATATTGAAAAGTTTGGTAATGCGATTATTCATATCATATACGTTGAATAAATTAGCTCTTTAGGGCGATAATGATTTTTTAAACATGCTTTTGATGGGGAAAATACAATTCTGCAGATATTATACGAAAGTAAAGGTAGAATTTATATAAGACACATGGAGATTTTACTTCTATTTGCTTTTAGCAAAAAAATTTTACTACTGGCTCATAATAATCTTAGTTTTGCAAAATGAAATACAACCAGATTTTGCACAATTTTTTATTCTGGAGAATCAAGCATATCAATGCTCAAAATTTTACATTGATTCTCAGTGCAGTAATCGGAGCAATGGCCGGATTGGCAGGAGTGATACTGAAGGAATCGGTGCACTATATCCAAAAGTTTCTACTCCACAGTAATTCCGGGCAATTCAGTGATTATCTGATATATTTTTTTCCTCTGATAGGCATCGTGATTACAGTGCTGATTACACGTTACTACTGGAAAGAGAAGCTCGGTCATGGCGTCAGCGATATTTTATTCACAATATCTCAGAAATCAGGAATCATTCAACGAAGCAGGATGTACTCGCGAATGATAACAAGTGCGATCACAGTCGGTTTTGGTGGCTCTGTCGGGTTAGAGGCACCAATTGTAGTTACAGGATCGGCGATCGGCTCAAACGTAGCGCAACTTATGCACCTCGATTATAAAAACAGAACAATTTTGATCGGATGTGGTGCTGCCGGAGCAATTGCCGGCATATTCAACTCACCCGTTGCAGGAGTAATTTTTAGCAGTGAGGTAATTCTGGCCGGCCTGGGATTTGCAAGTTTCATTCCATTATTGATCGCTGCTGTTTGCGGCTCACTGGTATCACTGATATTATTAGGGGATGATGTTTTGTTCACATTCAAGCATGTAGATCCTTTTATAGCAGGCGACACACCATATTTCATTTTTTTGGGCATACTTTGCGGATTTGCCTCCCTGTACTTTACAAAGATGATGTATTTGGTGGAGCGTAAGATGAGAAAAATAAAAAACTACATCTATCGTGGGATTGCCGGCGGAATGCTGCTTGCAATCATCATCTTTTTTTTACCTCCTATATATGGAGAAGGCTACAACACAATAAAGCTTTCTCTTGAGGGTAGGGGCTCGGAAATGAGTTTTCAGGGATTTTTTTCGCTTGATTACAGCAATCCACTTTTCATCATCTTTTTTGCTTTTGCCATCATTGTTTTAAAACCAATCGCTTCAGCGCTAACGATAGAGTCAGGTGGCAGCGGTGGTATTTTTGCACCTTCATTGTTTCTTGGTGGCATGATTGGATTTTTCTTTGCTTACAGCTTCAATTACATTTCTCCTTACCAGATCAGCATCAGCAATTTTACGCTTGTGGGTATGTGCGGTGTAATGAGCGGCGTGCTTCACGCGCCATTGACGGCCATCTTTCTTATAGCAGAAATCACGGGTGGGTACACATTGTTCGTGCCACTCATGTTGGTTTCGGCTATTTCATTCAGCACGATCTCGTATTTTGAAAAATATTCAATTTATACCAAGACCCTGATAGAGCGTGGTGATTACCAGCCACATGACAAGGACAAGCAGTTGCTTAGTGGTATTAAACTGAGCAAACTCATCGAGCGTGATTTAATTACCGTAAAGCCAACTGACAAACTCAACGATCTGATTCAGGCCGTGAGAAAATCCAAAAGAAATCTGTTCCCAGTTGTAGATGACGCAGGTCAACTAGAAGGCATCATCACCCTGGATGATGTTCGTGATATGATGTTTGATGAACATGCGCGCCATGAGGTGCTTCTTAGCTCGATAATGACCGATCCCCCTGCTTTCATTTCCTCAACGGATTCAATGCAGTCGGTGATGAATACTTTTGAGATTACAGAGGCCTGGAACCTTCCGGTAATTGATGATGGAAAATATGTTGGGTTTGTATCGAAATCCAGAATATTTAATACCTACCGGACTAAACTCAAGAAAGATCGTGCAGAATAAACCATGCACAGCGGCATAGGAATAAAATTGTTTTATACAGGATGCCTCATTTAAACTAATAGCTTGTTGTAAATCTCTAAGTCTATAAAAATGAGGCAATTATCCACATAAGTGGAATATTCGGCTTAAGATATAAATAATTGATAATCAAGCATATGAATTATTCAAAATCGTCTCTGTGGATAAGTTGCGCAATTTGTGGATAACTTTTAATGAAAAAATTTGGTCAATAAAATTTGTTTAACTCCATAAAAAAATTATCGTTTTACTTTGCATGAGAGCTTTGTGACTCTGGCATTTACTGATAATATAATTGAAAGAACGCTAACAGTTTGCATCTTACCCCGCCAAATAATAAACGAAATCATTTATAACCTAAAACTAATTTTGACAGTTAATTCTAAGAGCCGTTATTGCTTAGAACCAATTATGAGATCCAGACAGAACCATAGGACAATACTGCAATTCCTTTCATTAATCAGTGCAACTGCAATCATCTTGTTTACTACGCCCGAGGTCACTGCCCAGAAAATCGAGGTA
This sequence comes from uncultured Roseivirgaceae bacterium, assembly GCA_964482185.1. Taxonomy (GTDB): domain Bacteria; phylum Bacteroidota; class Bacteroidia; order Cytophagales; family Cyclobacteriaceae; genus JAAUQL01. The sequence goes on along the minus strand of CAYZWN010000005.1, from coordinate 20,504 downwards.
ATTAAATCGCAGCAACTATACAAACTAATAGAAAGATGCGAGACGGGTGATGAATTGTGTATCTACAATTTTTGGGCAACTTGGTGCGCACCGTGCGTTCGTGAGTTACCTCATTTTGAGATTATCTCCCGCGATGATCTTCGTGTAAGCGTGAACCTCATTAGCCTGGATGCAGTGGAGGACCTTGATGCGAGAGTGAAACCTTTCATAGAAAAAAGATCGATTAAATCGAAAATCTGGTTGCTCGATGAAACGGATTTTAACGCAATAATACCAAAAGTAAACAATCAGTGGTCGGGTGCTATACCGGCTACAATTATAGTTGATTCAAAAGGTGAGCAATATTTCTTTGAGAAAGAATTTAAAGAGGGAGAACTTGAGAAAACCATTAACAGTATTTTATCAATTAACAATTAAAGGATAACAATCATGAAAACTAAACTATCATTACTTTCTGTGCTTGCAACAGCCTTCATTCTGACAGGTATGATCCGCAATCAGGAGTTGAAAATCGGCGAAAAAGCAGTTGATTTTAAATTGGCTGATGTCAATGGCAAAATGGTATCGCTCAAATCTTATGCAGATGCCAAAGGCTACATCGTAATTTTCACTTGCAATAACTGTCCTTATGCCGTCGCCTACCAGGACCGTATCGCTGAGTTGCACAATCAGTTCGCGCCACACGGTTATCCGGTCGTAGCAATTAATACGAGTGATTCGAAAGAAGAAATCATAGCAAGAGCAAAGGAAAAAGACTATCCATTTCCATACTTGCATGACGAAACTCAGGAAACCACAAGAGCTTACGGAGCTTCACGCACGCCACATGCATTTGTATTGAAGCAGGATATGACGGTCGCATACGTAGGTGCTATTGATAACAATTACAAAGATGCCACTGAAGCTGATGAGAAATATATAATAGACGCAGTGGAGGCATTGATTGAAAATCGGCCGATTAGGGTTACGAACACCAAAGCCATCGGCTGTACAATAAAGTGGAAGAATTCTTAACCCGGATTATTCATCAAAAAAAGCCAACGCTTTGTGGCTGGTTGAATGATTGGCTGTCAAAAAAAATAGGTGCAGGGTTAATAAACTCCCAAATAAAAAACCCGGATCAATATTCCGGGTTTTTTAATGAATTTTGCTGATATCCAAATCTAAGCGGATGGAGATTTTATATGTTTACTCATCACATCTCTGGCTTTAATAGCATTATATATTGCCATTGATGGAAGATAAGCCTCACTCCCTGCAACGAGTTTGCTGTCATCCATTTTTTTAAGGAGCTCATAGATTGGCTTTTGAATTTTTTCTATCGATTTAATCAATTCAACATCCTTTCTGATCTCATCTATATCTACATCATCAGGCACCAATTCGGGGTTTTGATTTGCCATTTTCAAATTGTGTACAACAAACTTGATGGTGTCGCAATTAGCCTTATACAAGGTTGATTTTTCGAGTTCTGAAATGGTAATCAGGTTTGAAAGTTTTTCGCTGATGAAAGCAATTGCTCCTAATATTTCATCGAGGTCTTTATCGGGAATGGAAGTTGAAATCAGGTTTGGATAAATCATGGCAGTAAAACTTTAAACGATGCAACCAATTAGAAAATAGTAAAATAAATTTACATCACTTCTATTAGTATTAACATTGAATAATCGAGATAGGTTGCATGAAGTACTAAAATTGGCAGATTAGGATTTTTTGTTTGCCAGATAGACACCCAATATAGTAATACCCATGCCTAAATAGTGCAAAAAAATAAGTTTTTCGCCATCAAGCAATCCCCACATCACAGCTACGATGGGTATCAGATATGTAACAGAACTTGAAAATAATGGTGTGGTAAGTTTAATAAGTTTATTAAAAAGCATGAGCGCCAGACTCGTGCCGACCACACCCAGAACCGATAAATATCCAAGCGCCAGAAGTGCTTTGCCATCCACGGAAATTTTTTCGACGAAATCGGTAAAGAAGAAAAGCTGAAAAGCCGCCAGCGGGCCGACTGAAAAAATGGAGATACTTGAAATAGCAACAGGGCTAAGGTCTGAAAAGTTAAATTTCAAAATGTTTACATTAAACCCATAGAGCATGGTTGCAGCAATGACAAAAAAGGCAAAAAGATTGATCTTGTGATCTGCATCTGATGCCGAAAAAATCAGTACAGTGGTTCCGGAAAATGCCATTAGCAAACCAATGACCATGACAGGAGCGATGCGCTGACGATAGAAAATTGATCCGATCAGTAGCACGAATACAGGCGTCATGGCATTGATCATTCCGGTAATGGCGCTTTCAAGTTTTGTTTGTGCAATGGCGAACAGATACGCGGGAATCAGGCTCCCTATTACGCCGGAAATAAAAATCAATGGGAAATGTTTCCTCTCAACGCGCTTTATCCATGAAAGTGCGAAGGGCACCATGAATATAGATGCTGATAATATCCTGATTGCAGATACCTGTGTAGGGGAAAAAACGGTTAAACCTTTTTTGATTAATATAAAAGAGCTACCCCAAACCAGCGTTAACAAAAGCAGCAATCCCCAGGCAATGAACTCAGGATGCAATCGATCCCCCAACTTCATCAGGCCTGGATATTTACGACGTAATGCTCAGAAATTTCATTCAGAACATCCATTAGCGCTTCATGAGATTCCAGCGAAACCAGCCTGATTCTGAATGGTTTAAAATCGGGTATTCCCTTGAAGTAATTTGTGTAATGCCTTCTCATTTCCAATACTCCGGTTTTTTCTCCTTTCCACTCAATCGAGAACTCAAGATGTCTTTTAACCACATCAACGCGACTTGAAATATCCGGAGGTTCAGGAATAGTGCCTGTAGCCAGGTAGTGTTTTATTTCATTAAAAATCCATGGATACCCGATGCTTGCCCTTCCAATCATAATCCCATCAACACCATATTTATTTTTGAATTCGAGGGCTACTTCAGGTGAGGATACATCTCCGTTTCCAAATATTGGAATTTCAATATCCGGATGTTCTTTAACTTCTTTAATAAAATTCCAGTTAGCGGTGCCCTTGTACATTTGCTGCCGTGTGCGTCCATGAATAGTGAGCGCCTTGATGCCGGCATCCTGAAGGCGCAACGCCACTTCAGTAATCCTGATCGTTTTGTCATCCCACCCTAGTCGGGTTTTCACCGTTACCGGTAGTGATACCTGCTTCACGATTTCCCTGGTCATGGTTTCCATTTTTGGGATGTCAAGCAAAATGCCGGCTCCAGCGCCTTTACAGGCCACCTTTTTTACCGGACAACCATAATTGATATCGATTAGCTCCGGCCCTGCCGCTTCAGCTTTTTTTGCAGCTTCCCTCATCGAATCGATCTTTTCACCAAAAATCTGAATGCCGATAGGTCGCTCATAATCAAATATCTCAAGCTTCTGAAGACTTTTTGCAGCATCCCGTATAAGGCCTTCTGCACTAATAAATTCGGTGTACATCACATCAGCTCCTTGCTCTTTGCACACTGCGCGAAAAGGCGGGTCGCTTACATCTTCCATTGGAGCAAGCAGTAGTGGAAATGTGCCGATTTCTATGTTACCTATTTTTACCAAGTTCTGTTTGTCTTAAGAGTGCGAAATTACCAGCATTTTTGTTGATGACGAAATTGCAAGTTGATGAATTGGTTCTGAGAATTGGTAAATTAATGTTCAGCAGCGTCAGCATCAATCACATGCAATAGTTGTTTAACTTCGTCTGCTCTTTGGTGGTCTCCCAGCTTTTCAAATGAAACAATGAGGTTTCTAAGGATTCTTTTGATGATATCTTCATTCTTGCATGGCTCAAAAAATATATCGTTCTCGTTAAGATGCAACTGCTGGATATAATTCTCGATATCGGATCTTGAGAAGATCAATCCCTTATTAAAAGCATTGATATAAAACTGCTGCTCTGCAGATTTGTAGGTACAAATAAACAGGTTGGGCAGGTTGACGCCATAAATTGGTAAATTCAGTTTTTGGGAAATTAGAATATACAGAATGCAAAGCGATATAGGATTACCCCTTCTCGTCTCAAGCACCACATTGATCATGGAGTTGCCGGGAGCGTGAAAGTTTTTGGTGTTGGCCTTAAATTTTAGTTTATCAAAAAGTGTGTTGTTTAAAACTTTAATCTGATCGTATGGATGGAGATCATTTTTGAATTGGAGCCAGACTTCATAATAAATTTGCTCAATTTCTTTTCTCAGAAAGGCCAGTTCAATATCAGGGTACTGGTATGTGGCGAGAATCCAGGCGCCCTCGAGCAAATCAGAAGCGCCGGCACCCACCCATTCTTTAAGTCGATATTTTAGCTGATCAAACTGTAGTGCATGGATGAGGTCTTCAATTTTGCGCTGAAGGCTGGGATTAAAATTGCTTTCCCACTCTTTTTCCAGGAAAGGGATCACGTCGTTGCCAATAGAAATGATTTTGTCTTCGACGTGCTTAATCACTTCGTGGTCTTCGTCTTCAAGCAACGAAACCAGCGCCTTTAGTTCATTTTCATTCAACAATTTATCCAACAGCGGTTAAATTTAAGCCAAGTAATTGTTTTATTGGTTCAGTATTTATTTCCTGCATTAATCATCATCCCAGTCGTCTGTTTTGTCTTTTTTTCCAAAAAGTGAGAATTGAACATACCTTCCGGGATTTTTTCTAAAATCAACGAGTAATAAATCAAGATCACGTGCTGTGTTGTTCAGGTTTACATATAAGCTATCGTCATGCATGAGCTTGCCCATGGTGCCTTCACCTGTTTTGATCTGTTCCAGGTTGTGGTTGAGGTTATCGATCATAACCTGGGTTTTTTCCAGTGTGGCGGCGAGTTCCAGTGTTTTTATGGTATCAGTAATTTGAGTGAAATTTGACAAAAGCGGCCTCAATGATACAAGAGTTGCGGAAAGATCATTTGAACTTTGGCTCAGATTATCCAGCAAAACAAATAATTTGTCTTCCATGGTTGGTAAATTTTTGGAAAGATTATTTGTGATGCTTTCAATGTTTACAAGGGTGGCATTGATTTTTTCGCTATTGCCCTGAAAGCTTTCAAGTATCGCATTGACGCGGCTGATGGTGATGCCTATATTGTCAGCCACACGACCACCGCTTTGTTTAATAAACTCTGAGATACCCGCATCAATGCTCGAATTCAGTGTATCTCCGTGGACGTGCAACTCTGATGATTTTTCTTCCGGGATTAGTTCAATCGCTTTACTGCCTAAAAAATCGGTATTTACCAATCTGGCGACTGTACCTTTGGATAATTTTAGTGATTCGGTAATGCTGATTTCGACCGCTATCAAATTGCTCCTGTTTTGCAATATTTTAATATCATTAACCCTTCCGACAGTGAATCCGTTGATCACCACCGGATTTGAGATGCTGAGACCGTCAATGTTGTCATAGAGCGCAAAATAATGATTGGTGCGCTGAAATAAATCAATACCTTTTAAAAAGTTAAACCCAAAATATAATAGTACCAGAGATACCACCCCGAGCAATCCGACCTTAAATTCTTTGGATATTTTCATTTTAAATATGTTTATGGTATTTGGCTATTTTGCAGCATGCAGGCCTGAAGTGTAATGCCGGGCAAGCATGAAAGTGAAAAATTTGAAATTTAATCGATGCTCTAAGTACGTGAATAAATTTCTTTGGGAACATTACGGGTAAGTAAATTTTTAATTTGCCGACGATTCTATTTCGTTTTTATAGTCGCGAAAAGCTCTGAAAAGTCCCGATGCAATCAGTGTTTGACCATAAGAATCGCTCAAGTATTTTTCCTCGTTGGCATTGCTCAAATAACCGGTTTCTACCAGTACGCTTGGCATAGAAGTTCGATAAAGCACCCAAAATCCAGCCTGTCGCACACCCCGGCTGTTGCGCCTCACCCGCTCATTAAATTGATGCTCTATTTTGCCGGCCAGGCGGAGGCTGTTTTCCAAATGTGCACTTTGATAAAGGGAGAACAAAATGTAGGATTCGGGTGATTTGGGATCGAATCCCTCATAGATTTCTTTGTCTTCCTCAAGTAGAATCACCGAATTCTCGCGTTTTGCAACATCAAAATTGGCTTCAGTCGTATGCATACCCATAACGTAGGTTTCGGTGCCGTGAATTTGTTGCTTTCTGCTTTCAGGGGTATTTTCAGGAACGCTGTTGCAATGAATCGAGATAAAGAGATCTGCTCCGCTTTTGTTCGCGATTTGAGCGCGCTGCTCCAGTTCCACAAACGTATCATCATTGCGTGTGTAAATCACTTTAACGTCTTTGAGGTATTTTTGAATTGTACTACCAAGTTCCAGGGCAATTTTCAATGCGATGTCCTTTTCTTTTGAGACAAGCCCTCTGGTACCGGAATCCTTTCCTCCGTGCCCTGCATCAATGACAACCGTTTTGATCCGTATATCGAGCCGGTCAACAGCGGAGAATGAGCTGAAAAGGAATAACAAAGTTAGTAAGGTGGTAAAAACAATATTTTTCACAAATTTGCGATTGCTTTTAAACGAACGTTGACTATTGCGTAAAATTGGCATTTTTTCTTTAAAACTTATATACGGAGCATTAAAAATACTGCACTGGTTTGCTTTATGCGCGGGCTTGTTTATAGTCAGCACGGGAATATTGTCAGCCCAGGATCAAAATCCAGACAGGATTGCGCAGGCAGAAGATCTGCAACCCGATTCACTGGTTCAAAATGATAGTTTAAGATTAATAGACACGAAACAGCAAATCGGTGAAATAGAAACAACCATAAAATACACTGCCCGTGATTCGATCGACATGGATGTTCCAAACCAGATCGTAAAGTTGTATGGTGATGCGAAAATCACATATGGTAAGATTGAACTTACAGCCGCCCAGGTCGAAATCAATTATCTCACCAAGGTCGTGACCGCCAGGAGTGTGAAGGACTCTCTTGGCAATGAAACGGGTAAGCCGGTCTTTAAGGAGGGCAATGAAGTATATGAAACTGCCAATATGAAATACAATTTTGAAACGCGCAAGGCGATTATTGACGGCATCGTTACACAACAGGGTGAGGCTGTGATGCAGGGAGAAAAAGTATTTAAAAATCAGCGCGACGAATTATTCATATCCAAAGCCAGATACACCACCTGCAATATGGCTGATCCTCATTTTCATATTGAAGCGTCAAAACTTAAGGTTATTCCCGGGAAAAAAGTGATTTCGGGGCCATTTCATATCAAAGTGAAAGATATTGCTACACCTATCGGTTTTGGGTTTGGTATGTTTCCGGTGCCAAAGGAAACTGTTTCTGGCATCATCTTTCCCACATGGGGGGAAGAACAACGCCGGGGATTCTTTCTGAAAAATGGAGGATATTACTTCGCATTAAACGAATATATTGATCTTACCCTTCTTGGCGAGTTATATTCAAAAGGAAGCTGGGGTCTCAATGCGGCGACAAGTTATAACAAGCGCTACGCCTTCAACGGGCAGTTTAATATGCGTTATAACAACCAAAGCGGATTGAATGAAGGAGATTCTACCCAGATCAATGATTTATGGGTAAACTGGAGCCATACGCCGCAAACTAAAGGAACTGCCCGATTTTCTGCATCAGTTAATGCGGGAACATCCACCTATAACCAAAACAACCCGACAGCAGATTTGCGCAACACATTAAACCAGGATTTCAATTCAAGTGTTTCTTTTTCCAAGACGTTTAAGGGCACTCCGTTTAGTATGAACGCGAGCAGCAGATTGCAGCAAAACATCAATACCGGCTTAATGAACCTGCTTCTTCCTGAGCTTTCGCTAAACATGAGCAGGCTATATCCCTTCAAATTCGGATCTTCCTCAGCGAAAAATATGCTGCAAAAGATCAACTTCTCATGGAACATGAATTCCACTAATCGCGCCTCAAACAACAGGATCGGAGATCCCGGCTTTGCAACGATTGGTTATAATCCTGAAAATGATACAATTGTACCCGTGAGCGTGCTGGGCCTTCAGGGATTATGGGAAAGGGCCCAAAACGGAATCAGGCATCAAATTCCGATTTCTACTTCGACCAATATCTTCAAATTCATCACTTTTAGCCCAAGCTTTAACTACTCCGAGCTTTGGTATCCGAGAGAACTCAAATACACGTGGGTCGAAGAAGCCGCCGCCGTTAAGATTGATACAATAAATACATTTTCCAGAGCATTTCAGTACAGCGCATCAGGCTCATTTAATACGCGCCTTTATGGAACGTTGAATTTCGGAGGCGAAAAAATACAGGCCATCAGACATGTCTTGATCCCCTCGTTTTCAATGGGCTATAGCCCGGATTTTTCGAGCGATAAATACGGGTATTACCAGGATGTGCAGGTCGATACACTTGGCAGGACGAGAAGATTGTCAAAATACCAGGGCTTTGTATATGGAACACCATCGGCCGGACAAAACGCATCAGCCTCCTTTTCCCTTTCAAACAACCTGGAAATGAAAGTGCGCTCTAAAAAAGATACGACTGGCAAGGCAGAGAAGGTTGTACTTCTGGATAACTTTTCCCTCACAACCGCATACAATTTTCTGGCTGACTCGTTCAACCTGTCGCCATTGCGCATCTCGGCCCGAACCAAGCTATTCAACAAAAAACTCGACGTAAACTTCAATTCAACACTCGATCCTTATGTTTATCAGTTGGATAGTACCTACTATACAAGTTCCGGAGAAAAGAAGGTTGCCCAAAGGAGAACCGGTGTTTACGCATGGGATGTTGGTGAGGGGTTCGGCCAACTAAACCAGGCAACACTGGCCATCGGAATGAGCCTGAACCCAAAAGCCAGAGATAATCAAAACCAGATGGAGGAAGAGCTGGGCCCGCTCAGCGCAGAGGAAGAATCGCAATTACAATTCATTAAAAATAATCCGGAACTATATGTAGATTTCACCATCCCGTGGAATTTCCGGTTTAATTACAATATCAACTACCGAAAAAATGGTTATGATGTCGTACAGGTCATTCAGGCACTCACTTTCAGCGGAAGCATTACGTTTACGGAGAAGTGGAATATGAATTTTAACTCCGGCTTTGACATTCAAAAACTGGAATTCACCCAGACGAGTTTTAATATTTCAAGAGACCTGCATTGCTGGCAATTGAATTTCTCCTGGGTGCCTTTTGGCAGATACCAGTCTTATTTTCTCACCATCAATGCCAAATCTTCATTACTTCAGGACCTTAAAGTGAACAAGCAACGAAGCTGGTTTGACAACTAATTTTTTTAAAATATTACCTCTAAGACTCTTTTTTGTTGGAAAATGAAGTAAATAAGTATATTTGTCAACAATAATTATTCAGATGCTTTCCTTGAACTAAGATAATTATTTATCTTAAAATCCATAATCTGAAACCGTTGAAGAAAAAAGCAGTGACTCAGGGTATTTTAAAGTTGTCAGTCTTTCTCTTTTTGTCAATAATTATATTGGCAGCAAACGACGCACATGCTCAGCGAAAGAGTAAATCATACCTTAAAAAGAAAAACAGGCAGGTTTCCAAATATAAAGGCGGCTCAATAAAATTTGATAAGGACAAACGATATGTCAGCCTAGGAGCAAGTATCGATGCGTTCAATTACTTTGGTGATCTCGCCCCCAAATCCGGGATGGCGAGTACCAATATTTCTTTGACCCGCCCGGCTTTTTCTGTCTATGGCACGTATCGATTTCAGCCAAACATTACTTTTCGCGGCAGTTTTAGTTGGGGAAGAATAACAGGTGATGATTTTGACTCTGCTGATCCTTATGGTGAGGACAGCAAATTCAGGTATATCCGCAATCTCTCATTCAGAAACGACATCAAGGAACTGGCATTTATCGGTGTTTATGATCTGTTTGGAAACCACGGTACTTTTCTGAACAGAGTTGAATTCACACCTTACGTTTATGGGGGACTTGCAGTTTTTCATCATAATCCCAGGGGCAAGGTTCCGGAGCTCGATAAACAGGGGAATCCACTGGATGATGCCGGGAGCTGGGTGCCGCTCAGGCCTTTGGGAACAGAAGGCCAATTGAGCGAGCATTATAATGTAAAACAATACAGCCTTATTCAACCGTCCATTCCACTCGGTATTGGCATGAGAGCAAAATTGAATAAAAGACTTGATTTTGAGTTTGAAATAGGATACAGGTTTTTATTTACTGATTATATCGATGACGTGAGTGGTATGTATGTGGATCTCGGCGCCCTGGACAGTGAACTTGCCCGGGCGATGTCAGACCGGTCAAGGGAGCCGACCGGCGTGGTAAAAGGAAAGCCAAGAGATTTTGACGCCATCGAATCAACTGTTCGGCTTACCACTTACACATCTCCGTACAACGGACAGCAGTACACCGTTTACGGGGGTTATGGTCAGGAACACCCGGACAACAACAGGGGTATGTCAAATGATAAAGACATTTATATCGTGACCAGCTTTAAGATATCGTACATAATTTCCGGCAGTTTCCGTAGAGCGAAGTTCCGATAGTTACTCATAATAATTAAACCACCACCAATGGAAAATTTTAGTACTCTACAGCGTTCCTTTTTTGGACTGATGACTTTGTCATTGTTTAGTCTGTTAATAGTTTATTCCGACTCCAAAGCATCAGAAACCAAGCAAAGCAATAATTCAGAAGATGCACAACAATCCATACCCAATTTACAAAAAGGCATCTATGTGGTTGTCGGTACGTTTCAGATATCTGCCAATGCGCAGCATTACGCAAAATCAATAAAAATACAGGCAAAAACTCCTATGTTGGGCCGACACAGCGACAACAAGTTATACTATGTATATGCCTATTACACCCCGGATGACCTTGAATTTGCACGATCTAAAAGAAGTGAGCTCAGAGCCACGAAACAGTTTTATGATACCTGGCTTTTATATGTAGGACTGAAGCTGGAAGATCTGCTTCAGCAGGAAGAAACTCCGGATGTGGTGGTAATGAACCAACCTAAAGAAATTCAGGCAGGTAACCTGGATATTGAAAAACCTAAAACTGCTGAGATGATTCCGCCGCCTCCGGCACAGCAGGATGAAAACTTATACAATTACCGGTTTAGTGTAATCAATGCCACAACATTAAAAGAGGTCCCCGGCTATGTGACGATCATAGATGCTCAGCGCAACCGGGCAATGAAAAGTGTGAGTACAAATCAGATTCATCAGCTTGAAGCACCTACAACGCAAACAAAAGAAATCATCGCCATGTGTGATATTTTTGGGTTTGTAAAAGAGCAGGTGAAATTCAAAATAGATGACCCGAAGTCATCTGAAGATAAATCCATGATAGAGCAATCCGGAGGTGTGACAACCATCAAGTTTGTCCTGGCAAGGCATAAGGTCGGCGAGGTGCTCATCATGTATAATGTTTACTTCTACAACAACGCAGCCATCATGAAACCCGAATCAAAATTTGAGTTGAACAGCCTTCTGGACATGCTCAGGGAAAATGATAAACTTCAGATTAAAATTCATGGCCACACCAATGGCAATGCTGCAGGAAAGATTATCCAGCTCAAAGATGATGATCACAATTATTTTGAAGTCACATCGAACAACATTGATGGGTTTGGATCTGCAAAACAGCTTTCGAAAGCAAGGGCGGACATCATAGCGCGATGGCTTGTTGAGCAGGGTATTGATCAAAAAAGAATGGATATCCGGGGTTGGGGCGGTAAAAAAATGATCTACAAAAAGACCGAGTCCATGGCCGGAAAAAATGTACGTGTAGAGATCGAACTCATGAAAGGGTAAATGTCCTGGATTTTTATTTAGCCTTTAACCAGCGATCCAGCCTTCTATTTCTTGCATGGTCGGATTGGCCACATCTTCGAGCTTCATCTTTTTACGCATACCGCAAACATCATTGAAAAGTTTCCCGGGCTTGGAGTTTTTCAAGCTTTCTGACGTGGTGATGCCCAACTTGATTAATACGGGAATCAGATCTTCTCTGATGCCAAGATTTTTTAGTACCTCGCTGGCATCAGCAGTTTTTTTCTCCGGTTTCATTTGTGGGAAAAACAGCACATCCTGAATAGAGTTGGAGTTGGTCATGATCATGGCCAGGCGGTCGATACCGATACCCAGGCCGGCAGTCGGAGGCATGCCGTATTCCAGGGCGCGTAAAAAATCTTCATCCAGCACCATTGCCTCTTCGTCGCCGCGCTTACCCAATTCGAGTTGGTCTTTAAACCGCTCACGCTGATCAATCGGATCGTTTAGTTCAGAAAATGCATTACATATTTCTTTGCCATTGCATATCGCCTCAAAACGCTCCGCAAGACCTTCTATCGACCGGTGTTTTTTTGCAAGCGGCGACATTTCGACCGGGTAATCAGTGATAAATGTAGGCTGAATCAGGTTCGGCTCACATTTTTCTCCGAAAATCTCATCGATCAGTTTTCCCTTGCCCATTGTTTTATCAACAGATATTCCAAGACTTTCTGCCGTTTCTCTGATCTCCATTTCGGTCATACCTGAAATATCAATTCCTGTGTAATACTCAATGGCCTCAAACATGGTAAACCTTTTCCAGGGTCGCTGGAAATTTATCGTATTTTTACCAACAGTTACCTCAGTGGTGCCATGCAGGTCGAGGGCGGCTTTTTCTACCATTTCCTCAACCAGATCCATCATCCATTTATAATCTTTATAAGCTACGTAAAGCTCTACCTGGGTGAATTCAGGGTTGTGAAAACGCGACATGCCTTCGTTTCTGAAGTCCTTGGAAAATTCGTAAACTCCGTCAAAGCCGCCGACAATAAGTCTTTTTAAATACAACTCATTTGCAATGCGCAAATATAGCGTCATGTTCAGCGTGTTATGATGGGTTTTAAATGGTTTTGCAGCTGCTCCGCCATAAAGAGGTTGCAGAATTGGCGTTTCAACTTCCAGGTAACCCCGTTCGTTCAGAAAATAGCGAATCGAGTTGACGAGTTGTGTGCGTTTTTTGAAGGTGTCCTTTACGTGCGGATTTACGATCAAATCCACATACCGCTGCCGGTAGCGCAATTCAGGATCAGTAAAGGCATCGTATGTTACTGCAATGCCCTGCTCATCAACAGTTTCTTTAACGATAGGAAGTGGTTTCAGCGATTTGGTAAGTACTTTCAGTTCATTTACATAAATGGATATTTCGCCGGTCTGAGTCGTGAAAACATATCCTTTTACACCTATTATATCACCAATATCCAGAAGTTTTTTGAAAACCGTATTGTATAGCGTTTTGTCTTCATCCGGGCAAATGTCATCCCTTCGCACATAAATCTGAATCCTCCCGTATTCATCCTGCAACTCAGCAAAAGAAGCGTTTCCCATGATGCGCCGGCTCATCAATCTTCCGGCAATCGCTATGTTTTTATAGTCTGTTTTTTGTTTTTCGTAATTTTCAAGTATATCCCTGGTGGTTACGTTCACCTCAAATGATTCGGCCGGATAAGGATTGATGCCGAGTTTCTCCATTTCGGCCTTTTCTTCTCTACGTCTTAATTCTTGTTCGCTAAGTTGCATATCGCTTCTGAAATTTGGAGTGCAAAAATAGACATAAAAATCATTTTCGGAAATTGCGGGCTCCCGGGCTTAAACATCAATCGGCGGTGGATTTGAAGAAGTAATCAGTTAATACCAATCCGGGACGTCATACGAGAGTTCAGGTCACCTCATCCCCGATCAGCATACTATTATTTTTCTGTTGTGGTTAGGCATTAAAAAATTCATAAATGCAGAATTGCCCACCGCCAGAACAACTACACATGATTTAAAAAAATACAATGTTGCTCAATGCACGTAACTACCCGAATTGATATCGAAAGTGCCTCCGGTTGCATGATTTGCCATACCGCTTGCTAAAAAGGTAACAAACCTGGCCACTTCAACTGGTTCGGGCAACTCAGGGAGCGCAAGATCAGAAGTGGCGTGGTCTTCGCCATATTCATCAATAAATTCCTGTGCCATCTCTGTCCTGATAAAGCCGGGCGCGACGACAAATGCTTTGATGCCTGCTTTGCCATAGGCTCTGGCTATAGAGCGTGTGAGACCGACAATGCCGGCTTTGGATGCCGCATAAGCCATGTATTCAGCCTTATCGCCACGGAATGCCGCTCGTGAGGCGATATTTATAATGATTCCACCACCAGAATCTTTAAAGTGGGCGATCGCTTTCTTACATAGTAACGCGGTGGCATTCAGATTGACATCCATGGTCCTGAGCCAGTCATCCACCCAATCAATATCATTCTTGGTCGGATCCGATTTAAGGGCTATCCCGGCATTATTTATCAGTACGTCAATTTTCTTAAAATCCTTTATGACATGGCCAAAAAAAGAACTTACTTCCAGGGCATCGCAAAAATCGCACTGGTACAATTTTGCTTTTGCTCCAAGATCTGCCTGTACTTTTTCAGCCCTGTTTTTATTTTCATTGTATTGCAAAGCCACCCTTGCGCCTGAATGTACGAGCATCTCAGCCATGCTTTTTCCGATGCCTCTGCTGGCGCCTGTAACGATGACATTTTTATTTTTTAAACTAATCTGCATGTTAGATTAAACTATCGACTCTAATAAAATCTTCTTTCATCCAATATAATTCCCATAAGGTTTAAAAATATCATGCTTTATAAATTTCTTTATTCAATACAACTGAAAGTTGAGAATATCCCATTGCCTCGGATGAAAGCTAAAATATTATATTTTTTATCGATTAAATATAAAGTTTTAAAGACAAAGCAGATCAGTTTATCGAAAGCATCCCAAAGTATGAGTTACCCGGATTATCACTATTCGTATTTAGAATTGCACATTATCCAAAGCCACAAGCCTGTGAAGCATTTTAAACTTATTTTTTAAATTGATATGAAAAGAATACTCATCAGCTTCGCCCTCGCATTTGTGGCGCTTTCAATTTTTTCCTGCAGGGCTTCCGTTCCGCAGCATTGCCCGTCATATTCGCAGTCTTATCATAAAGTCACGTTGAAAAAAACAAAAGGTATCAATAAAAATGTTTTTGCAAATGGTATCAAGGCGCCGAGGGAAATGAAATAGTGAACAGTCCCCGACGGTTACACTTTCTTGGGTAATTCTTAAAAATAGGTGTAATCCGTTCGAAACCCGAATGTCATTTGCATATTGGGCACTTCGCGCATTTCATTTTTGATCAATCCATTTTCGAGGTATTCAAAATCTGACCTGGCAAAATCGTCCACAATCCGGTGTCCATGGTCGTTGTATTCATAGCTTGTCTGGAGCTCGAATTCCGAATTTTCGGGTGCATACAAATAAACGCCAATTCGGTTGCCCGCCTGGTCATATGTATATTTTTGATGGGAATTGTTGTGCGGAGACCCCGGGTCGAACACGATTTTTTCTGATACGCGACCTGCCGAATCATACTTGTATGAGGTTTCGGTGGTCTTTATTCGATCCTTCCCAAATGTTTTGATGCTTTTAATCAGATTTCCAATGCTGTCGTAGCTGTACTCGATGGTATAGTTTTTATTGAAAATCCTGTCATCTGTAGAAGTGCTTTCTTCGAGCAGAAGCAATTCATTTTCATATTGAAAAGTAATCGTCTGGTTGGGTATGGCATCTTCCGGCAATTTTTCTGAATAATAGACGACTACCTCTTGCTTTGCGGGTAGCCTGTTTTCGGAATAGGTATATTGGATTTTTTCATAAACGGGCCGGTCGCCGAAAGCCTCAATATATTCCCCATCTCTTGGGTACAGGCTTAATATTTCCTGCTTCATGGTCATGGTAGCCGGCTTTCCCAATTCGTTGTAAGCGAAGGTTTTGAAGGTGCTGTACGAAACCACGTCCCAGAGCGAAAGCGTGTACTCCGATATGGGCAAACCATCAGGATTATATTCAATTTGTTGAATGAGCCTGTCATTATTGATTGCCTCATCATGAAAATACGAACTTGCTATTTGCACTTTATTGGCCGCGACCAGGGTATCCGCATTGCGCGCAGGTAAAATCTGGCCCAAAGTAGCGGGCAGAACTGAGATGAGAAAAAATGCACTGAGAAAAAACTTCATGTATAAGATAACTGCGTCCTGTTTTAAGCCTGCAAATTTACCGGAATTCTTAGAAAACGCTATCCATTTTATTTTTCTTGATCCTGGATAATTTGCATATTAAATCCACGAAAATGAAAAATGGGCAACGAAATCAGTTCTATTTGCTGGCGTTAAAAAGCTTCTCCTTTTCTTCTTTGGTGAGGCTGTCGTAACCGCGCTCTGAGATCTTATCGAGAATCTTATCGATCTCAGCCTGGTCCACATCCGATTTCGGCGTCCGCGATTTCTCTGTTTTTCCGGAAGCGCTTTTCTTTTTATGGCTTACTTTAATTTTAGGACTGCTCGCGAAAAAACTTTTTATGAATTCCATAGATTTAAACACCCAGGTGCCCATTTCTACCCCTTTCAGCAATTGCCTGGCATAGATAAAACCCATAAGCGCTCCGCCAAGGTGGGCGAGGTTGCCACCGGCGTTAGCACCGACACTTCCGAGAAAAGAAAAGAAAATATAAATGCCGACCAGGTATTTGATTTTTACCGGGCCAAAAAACAACAAGAAAAATTTATGATCCGGAAAATAGGTAGCTGCCGCAACGGAAACGGCATATACAGCCGCTGAGGCACCAACCATGCCATTGAACATGGTCATTCTCTCTGAGTAAAAAGGAATGAGGTTGTAAGCAAGCAGGTAGGTGATGCCTCCGGCGATACCTCCCATCACATATAGGTTGATGAGTTTTTGAGAGCCAAAGTATTCGACGAAAAGCCTTCCAAACCAGTAAAGCACCAGCATGTTCATAATGATATGCCACAGATTGGTAAAGCTATGCGCAAAGGAATAAGTTATCAGCGTCCAGGGTCGCGTCAAAAATTCACCGAAAGGCGCAGGGATAGTGAATTGCTTGTAAGCGAATAAAAACAGATTTCCTATCCCGGCAAAACTTGAAATCACTGCCAATATTCCCAAAAACACAAATACGGCAACATTGATGATTATGAGTTGGGACAAACCATTGTTGGGCTTGTTCCACGTATTTTTAAAATCATCTAAAACCGAGTTCATCATACCTTCATTCATTCTTCTCATAATATATTAACTAAAAAAATCGCTTTCTGTCTTTTTGCCAGATCTTTAAGAGTATAAACGCTACCAGCATACCGCTCAAGTGGGCAAAATGGGCTACATTATCCCCCGGTGCGCGTTGCAGGCCGGCAAACAACTCGTAAACGCCATATATCGCGACGAAATATTTAGCCTTGATCGGAATCGGGGGTATCAGGAGCATTAATGTAGTATTGGGAAAAAGCATGCCAAATGCCATTAGAATACCGAAAATCGCTCCAGACGCGCCTACCATTGGCACATTTGAAATAAAATCATAGACTGCCAGCACGATCTTCTTACTCTGGCTTACAAGTGAGGCATCGTCCGGATTGTCATATAATTGATCTTCGATCAAAAAAGCTCCTCCGCTCATATCCAACAATCGCCCGTCCATTTTACCAATTGTTCCATTTTTAGCAATAAAACTGCTGTATTTGTCAGGAGTAGGGTTCAACGTATATTCTTCTGTCTGCAACTGAACCTTTCTGGTTTCAATAAAATCTACTACCCCATAAAGCAATCCTGCTCCAATGCCAGTGACCATATAGAAAATCAAAAATCTTTTTCCTCCCCAAAATTGCTCAAGCAGGGGGCCGAAGATGAAAAGCGCGAACATGTTGCTAAACAGGTGAATCAGGCTGCCGTGCAAAAACATGTAGGTGACAAACTGTATCGGAATAAAGGTGTCTGCCAAAATATACCTGAGGCCAAGCAACCCATTGAGGTTGAGTTTGAAAAAATAACCAATGAAAAAGATCACGATATTGATGATCAGCAAATTTTTTGTTATTGGTGTAAGTCGTGCAAACATTATAATTTGATATTAAATATTTCTTCTATTTTACTAACATCCAGCAAATGAAAAATCAATTCGCCATTTGGGCCGTAGTTTGGATTTTTACAGGCAAACAACCTGTCGATTAGATTTTTCATTTCTGCGGTACGCAGTTTCTTGCCCCTTTTAGTGCCTGAATGCATGGCCATTGACCTGGCCAGGTTTTCGGCATTGCGATTTTTAAAATGTAAAAAGCTTCTCTTGTAATCTTCCAGCACACCCTTGAAAATCTCGCTGCCCATATCCGATGTCATCAGCGATGGAATACCATTGATCACGATGGCGCTGCGGCCCAGATATTCAAACGAATATCCCACGGCCCGAATTTCAGGCTCTAATTCTGTAACGAGCGAGAAGTCAGAGGGGTTCAGCTCTACGGTCTCGGGAAAAAGCAATTGCTGCGAACTTCCCATGTTTCTTTCAAGCATGGCCAGGTATTGCTCATAAAAAATACGCTCATGTGCCGATTGCTGGTCGATGATCATAATGCCTGATTTCACAGGAGTTACTATAAAAGATAAGTGTACCTGGAAAAATTTATCTTTCTCCTCGAATGCCGCCTCATTTCTGGTGTTGAGCGCGCTATCGAAGGTAATCGCGATAGGTTCACCCTGAGCCGCCGATTCTTTCCTGGCTTCTGCTTCGAGTGTCTCATCGCGGAGTGCAGCGGCATAGAGTTGCTCCCAGTTTTTTGTTCCCGCTCTTTCAGGGGCTGGTGTTCTAAACTGGCCGTAGGCGCGTTCTTCCGGTGTAAGCCCGCTGCTTAATCCGGCATTATGCATTCTGAAATTGGTGTCCACATCAAAGTTAAGTGATGGGGTGATATTAAAACTTCCAAGCGCCTTGCGGACAGAAGTTTTGATCAGTGTGTAAACCTGCCGCTCGTCATCAAATTTGATTTCTGTTTTTGTAGGGTGCACATTCACATCAATATGCTTTGGATCAATATCAATGAACAATACAAAAAACGGGAACGTGCCTTCAGGAATCAGATTTTCGTATGCAGAAACCACCGCGTGATTCAGATAACCGCTTTTGATAAAGCGGTTATTCACAAAAAAATACTGCTCACCGCGCGATTTCTTTACAAAACCGGCTTTTCCCAGATATCCTTTTAGCGTGGTTTCTTCAAATGCCTCATTGCAGGGCACCAACTGTTCCCGATAGTTTTTTCCGAAAAGGCTTACAATCCTTTGGCTGAGTTTTCCCGGTTTTAAAACGAAAACCTCGATATCGTTTTGATAAAAATTAAACGCAATATCAGGGTGGGAGAGTGCGAGTCGCTGAAATTCTTCAATGATATGCCGCAATTCCACAGGATTGGATTTCAGGAAATTTCTCCGTGCAGGAACATTGAAAAATAGGTTTTTTACCAAAATTGCAGTCCCTTGTTTGCAAGAAGCTTTGCTTTGTCCCTTAAATACTGATCCTTCGATTTGTATGCTTGTGCCAAGTTCACTGTTTTCCGTTTTGGTTTTCATTTCGACCTGGGCCACCGCCGCAATTGATGCCAGGGCTTCTCCCCTGAATCCCATGCTCCTGATCTGGAACAAATCTTCCGAGGTTTTGATTTTGCTGGTCGCGTGTCGCTCAAAACTCATTCTCCCGTCTGTCTCGGTCATGCCTTTGCCATCATCCACCACCTGAATCAGGCTTTTTCCGGCATCTTTCACGATGAGGGTAATTTCTCCGGCTCCGGCGTCAATTGAGTTTTCAATCAGTTCTTTCACGACTGATGCAGGTCGCTGCACGACTTCACCTGCCGCAATTTGGTTGGCTATGGACTCCGGAAGAAGATGGATGATATCGGACATGGCAATAATTTACCGAAATAACTTACGTGTCCTTAAAAAAATATAAACAGGGAAAATTATTAAGAAGGCGTAGAGCACCACATTGCCATAAAATAACCAGCCCAGGAAGGCGCCAAGCAAAATTAAAATCAGCAGCAATTGCATAAAGCTGGTAGATTGCTCCCTGCGGGCTCTTGTAGCGTATGCGGATTTTATATGTTCACGGTAAGTCACTGAGCTTTCGTGTTTCAATTCAGTTTTCATGCGCTCCGTCCGGTTCCGGATATCCTCTTTGATCGGATCGTAATATCTGGGTTCAAAGTTGAACCTTTTATGGTTTGGAATCCTCGAAATAGACGGAAATTTCATAGATTTGAACAGATTCTTATCCTACAAAGTAAATTCAAAATTGTATTTATAACAAATCAGTAACTTTGGCAGATGAAAAAAGTTTGGCAGGTGGTTTTAGTGTTGTTGGTGCTGGTGATTCATGTCAATGCCGCTTCTCCATTTGATCCTCCCACTGAAAACTGGGTTGACAGCCTGTTTCAAAAACTTACCCTTGAAGAAAAAATCGGCCAGCTTATTGATTTCAGAGTTGCTCCAAACAGCAAAAATATTGACGAACTTGAGGCGCTGATCAATACTTATCACATAGGCTCCATCACACTCACCGGCGGTGATGCTGCCGCCGCATTGATGCTCATAAAAAGACTTAGAGCCACCGGTAAGGTTCC
>CAYZWN010000004.1:0-52859 GCA_964482185.1 uncultured Roseivirgaceae bacterium | reverse complement strand
AGACCGGTTTCAAAGGGTTTGTGGCGCAGGAATTCGTGCCATCGTGGGATGATCCATTGAAAGCCCTTGCGCAAGGGGTGCAGATTTGTGATGTTTAGTCTTATTTTATTCCACGATAAGCTGACGTTTTTCTGTATATGATGCTCATCTCTTCTCTCTGATAAACGTATAGGTATATTTCAGGATCCAGGAATTGGTTTCGGTCCTTAGGAGATTTGGAATTTCTCTGTCAAGATGGGTATTGTAGCCGCCGTTGTAAACAAGATAGAGATCATTTCCTTCTTTGGGATTGTAGCGAAATCGTATATTATTGATCCCGAAGTTGTCTTTGCTGCTATATTGAAAAAACATCAGAAGTGATAGTTCCGTAGTGAAGGTGAGTTCGGTTCTGAGGCGGGCCAGATGCGCTTTGAAATACTGTGCACGCTCCGGCACATCGATCTGGTTGTACTGATAATTCATGGCCAGTTTTACAACCGCCGATGGCCGGTAGGTGACCTCTGCCGGGCCAATGGTAATTCTCTTCCCGTCGTAGTAGGTGCCAAGGCTAATCATCGTTCGTAATGAAAAAAGCTTGTTAAGTGGTGTGCTGAAACTGCCTTCTAAGGTGTTATATTCATAATCTCCAACCGGAAATATCAAATCATCGGATATTTTCAGAGGCTCATCCAGGAATTCTGTATTGTGGAATAAACTCGCATTGAACCGGTAGCCAGATTTCATGGTCATATCGTAATAGATGGAAGTAGATGTTACATTGGTTTTGAAATCTTCATTTCTTTTATTTGTCCAGTTCCAGAGGCTAATCTGCTGACTGAGCATTTTCTTTTCTGCCTGATTATAGACCCAGCCGTAGCCAATAGAGGCAAAGCCACGGGTATAATTCTCAAGCAATTCAAATCCCATTTCAGGATTGTAATTTTCTCCGGCCCTGGAAAACAGAAACTGATAGAAAAGCCCAACAGTAGATCGGTTTTCCCAGTTAATGAAAAGTTTGCCATAATTATAAAAGTCGCTTTGCACAGGATGATCGTTGTCGAATGTCTGTGTATAGTTGGCCATCAGAAAGTCATTGCGGAATGGGTTATAGATCAGATCCACAGCTGCATTAATGTTATAATTCCCATAGTTATCAATCTGGCTGGTCATCATGCCACCGGCATAGCTCGTCTGGTTAAATACCTGTTTTCTCAATCGCAATACGCCATGGTTGGTCGGGGCGACTGTAGCCAAAGAATCTGTATCTTCGTCAATGTATTCGTGTTTTACAGTTTGCATATCCATAAAGCCAAGGTCGTACTTGCCGGCCCGGCCGACCATGCGCACCCCGGCGATAATCGGGATGATTTCTCCTTCGACAAGCCCGATGCGACGGCTATAAAATAGCTGGTCGAATACCCCTGTTTGCACCGTAAAAATACTGTTCCGCTCCAGGAAGAATTGTCTTTTTTCAGGGAAGAAAATATCAAACCTGGAAATATTGACCATTTGGTCATCAACCTCTACCTGAGCAAAATCGGTGTTGAGAGTCAAGTCCAGTGTCAGGTTACTTGTTAGTGCATATTTCAGGTCGAGACCAACGTTGAGCATAGGATCACTTTTTATTTCGTAGGCACTATACTGGTCATTTAGTTTACTGAATTGCTCGACACCTGTAAGAATATAGGGCGTAAGAAAAACCGGGTTCGTTCGGCTCACATCCTTCAACTCAACCTTTTGCGCCTGCGAGGGTTTCCAGATTCCCAAAGTTCCAAAATCATTGGTAATTAATGGGAAGACATTCCATTCCTGTTTGCTCACCATTGATCGCCAGATGGTCATACCCATTGTGATGGCGCCATCTTTTTGTTGGAAGCGCAAACTTGAAAGCGGGATACGGAATTCCGCGTGCCAGCCGTTTTCAAAAATTGTTGTTTTTACCTCCCAAAATGCATTCCAGTCGCGATTGAAAGGCATGGTGCCAATGATCGGTTGTGCGTCATTGGCGATGGAGAAATCAGATCTCAATCCGGAAGGATTGGTTTCAAAGCACAGCGCATTTTCATTATCGTCGAAAGTGTCGAGCAAAATGCCGAAATTGTCACTGCCTCCATCTGCCCCGTCACGTTTTTTTGTAGTCACCACGATTTCAGCACCATTTTCATAAAACAATCTGGCTCCCAGGTAGAAAAATTCATCGTCGAAAGTTGCGAATATTTCAGACCTTTCAGTTGGCGGTGCCTCATGGTTTGGCCTGAACATACGCATAGGGAACATCTCCAGATTATCCCAGAGTGCTTCATCACAAATGCCGTCAAAATTCATGATTTCTGAAGTTTTGACGATTTGCCATTTTTCTTTTGTGTCATTTCCATAAATGCAAACAACAGGTGAGAATATAAAAAAGCATAAGATTGGAATTGGGTGTTTCACGTTGAGCATGTCGTAATTAAAAATAATCAGTAAAATTCATAAAAGGCAGCTTTTTGTTGCATTTTTATGGATTAAAAGAATACCCTCCCCAGTATTCTGTTAATTTTATTTTCAATGTCTCGCAAGGTGATTAAATTGTATCCTTATATGCAGAAAATACAAATTTTTTAATTTCACTTTACTAAAAACGATATGAATCCATCAAGAAGACAATTTTTGAAGACCGGAGCCTTAACCGTTGCCGGAGCCGCATTGCTATCGCCGGAAATGATTGCGGCAAAGAAAAAAGGCGAGATTCTCGCTGTGCAGTTATACTGTGTGCGCGATGATATGAAAAAAGATCCGCTTGGCACCCTGAAGGCGCTGGCAGCAATGGGATACAAAAATGTAGAACATGCCAACTACGTGGATAGAAAATTTTATGGCTATTCTGCCAAAGAATTTAAAAAGGTATTGAAAGGCCTCGGAATGAAAATGCCTAGCGGACACACCGTGTTAGGGAAAAACCATTGGGATGCATCAAAAAAAGACTTTACAGATGCCTGGAAATATACTGTGGAAGACGCTGCGGCGATGGGTCAGGAATTTGTAATCAGCCCATGGCTGGACGAGAGTCTGCGCCAAACCCACGAAGATCTTATGGGCTTTATCGAAGTATTTAACCGTTGCGGCGAATTGGGCCAGAAATCGGGCATGAAATTCGGCTACCACAACCACGATTTTGAATTCAGTCAGAAACTAAACGACGAGGTGGTCTTTGACCTGATCATGCAAAACATTGATCCGGATAAGGTAGTGATACAGCTCGACATTGGTAATATGTATATCGCGGGAGCCAAGGCACTGGATATTGTAAATAAATATGCGGGAAGGTTTGAAAACATTCACGTTAAGGATATGATCAAAAGCGATACAGATGCCCATGGATATGAAAGCACCATTCTCGGAGAAGGGCTGGTAGGAGCCAGGGAAGTGACTGACCTGAGCCGGGCCAAAGGCGGTACCCGTGTGTTTATCATAGAGCAGGAGGCGTATCAGGGCAAGACCCCGCTTGAGTGCATGAAAATTAACCTGGACATCATGAAAGGGTGGGGGTACTAATAATTTTTTTATTGAATCAAAAAGGCCGGAAAGTTGAAACCGGCTTTTTTGGTTTGGTTAAAAAAAACTGCAGGTATTACGAATCAAATATCTGCTTAATATGATGATGCTGGTGGTCAAGGTAATCTGTGATTACAAAACGGGCGGTGACTTCCTTACCTACGTCAATTATGGATTCCAAATGATTTTCCGGGAATGATTTGAGGGCGTGGATAAACTGCCTGTTTAAAACCACCCAAAGTTCAAGCACGTTTTCTGATGGGAGCTCCTGATAGCTCTGGTATTTTACCCATTTGTCCTGATTGTAAATGATAAAGGGTTTGTCCTCATATTGCACCCGCACGAGGCGTTGCATGTTGTTCAAACAACTGTCGCACAAGTGGCCGAGTATCTCTTTTTTATTCCATTTTCCTGGCGAAGTCCTGCGACTGGTCTCATCTTGTGAGAAAGCTCTGAAATTCTCTGAGGTTTTGCTTATCAGGGCTTCAAGGCCTTTGACTACTTTTAAAATATCGTCTTGCATAGCTACGCATCGAGATTATTAATAATTTCTTCCAGTTCACTGCCGGTATCCCTTAGTTTGGATTTGCATTGTGTAATGAGTTCGGCAGCTTTCTTCACCAGGGCCGACAGTTCATCCACATCGACTTCTTCACTTTCAATTTTCCTGACAATCTGCTCAATTTCTTCAAGAGCGATTTTATAGTTGAACTTTTTGGCGTTCATATCAATCTCTTTTTGTTTCCGCTAAATATTTACTTTCTATTTTCAGCTTACTGGTTAGGGTGACTATTTTGGCACCCTTTTCAATTTCGGCTACTTTATTCACATTTTGACCAGCAATTGTAGTGATGGAATACCCACGCTTCAGCACGTTTTCAGGGTGCAACACTTCCAGTTCTTTTTCCAGATGGCTGAGTTTGGTGACCTGCTTATCGATCATGACCCCTGGTCGATGTGCAAGAATCCCGGCGAATTCTGAAAGTTTCCTGTTCTGGGCTTTAAGCGCAATCTGGTGACTGTAAAACAGGCTTTTGGTCTGGTTGTTCAACAGCACGTCTTGTTCAGTGAGCTTTCGTTGGGCAGCACGTTGAAATCTGAATATGATCTGATCAATAACAGCCGATTCATTCGCCAGTGTATCATTCAGTGTTTCCGTGATTACATCAAGTTTTTCATTGAGAATCAACTCAAAATTCCTGAACCCTGAAATAACAAATTCAGCAACTGCGGTCGGCGTTTTCATCTTTGTATGTGCGACCAGATCCGTAATGGTCTCATCCCTTTCATGGCCTATACCTGTAATTACCGGTATAGGAAACTGCGCAACATGACTGCCAATATTGTAGTTGTCAAAACAATCGAGATCGAGTGAGGCCCCGCCACCGCGAATAATGACCAGAAGATCAAAATCGTCGCTTCTTTCGAATACCGCATGCATTGAAGCAATGATGGATGGTTCGGCTTTCTCACCCTGCATGATGGCGTTGAACAGTTCAACATAAACCCGGTAACCAAAATCATTTTTGACCAATTGATCCATAAAATCGCCATAACCTGCTGCGGTTTCACTGCTTATTACGGCAATTCTTTGTGGAACTACCGGAAGAGCGAGCTGCTTATTCATCTCAAAAATACCGTCATCCTGAAGTTGCTGAATGATTTCAGTTCGCTTTTTTGCTCTTTCTCCAAGTGTATATTGTGCGTCGATATCGCGGATATTCAGCGAAAGCCCATAAACTTCGTGATACTGTACCGTGGCATTGAAGAGTATTTTCATTCCTGCCTTCAGGCTTTGCCCGGTAATGCCCTGAAACCAGACACTGAGGTTTCGGTAGGTATATGACCAGATCGTGGCTCTTGTCTTAGCTCTGATTTGGTGGTCTTCTTTTTCAACGAGTTCGAGGTAGCAGTGCCCGTTCGAATGTGTGCGCATTTCACCAATTTCAGCCACTACCCAATACGAAGGCTCTAAATTGAGCGCGAGCGCATCGCTGATTTTTTTGTTCAGTTCATAAAGGGAAAAGTGCTCCATTCTGTTTTTCTCAGATGTCAAAAATATTCATTACAAAAGGAAAAAGTGGTGTGCCGGAGTTATTTCTTTTTACTCTTAAATGGAATATTATAAATAACTGATACCCCGATGTAGCTGTTGTTTTCAAGAGTCAGGTTTTCACCAGGAAGTGGAACCGGGATATTGTACACATAACTCAGGGCAAATGTGAAATTGTTGATGTAGAAATAGAATGGTATGCTAAAGCTGTAATTCATGATGCCAAACTCATTTTTTGAGCTAAGTTCGTAATCCGCCAGCTCATCTTTGTATTTCTCATATGTTATTTTTTCCAACTGATAATATCGCTCACGGTTGTTTCTCCATAAGTATCGCACCAACGGTTCGCCGTATTCCTCAAACATGATTTGCCTTATTACATACCTTGTGCCCGCATTCCATTCCGGATACACCGGGTTGACCTGATAAACCATGGCATTGCCCATGAAAACAGTCGCTGAAGGCATGAATACAAACCGGTCGATAAACCCCCAGTTTCGTTTTGTGATTGTGTACATCAAACCAAACCTCAGCCGATGTGCAGATTCTTCACCAAATAAAAAGGAGTAATCTCCCATGGTGGTAAATTTCCCTATATCATAGTAGGTTGAAGCGTTGAGGCTGTTTGTAAGCGGAAAAGACACATCGAAGTCACCGCTTTCAATATCTTGATAAAAAAAATGATCGTAGCTCAGCGTATAGGTCCATTTGGAGGTGAAACCATGCATAAAACCCAATGTGGCTATGGTAGGGTTATAACTTGGCTCCAATGAGCTGTTCCAATATCCTGACAAGTCGGCAAACAAGCCGCTTTGGTGATAATATGCGGCACCTGCCGAAAATCCGAATTGATTGAAGCCAAAATTTCTGCCGGCATAAACAATGTCACTGGTGTAGCCCGTTCTTAGCGAAAGTTGCGAGTAGCGAAGCTTGGTGTCAAGAAGATTTTCTATCAATTCAAAAATATCAACAGAATCTGACGCCATGAGGAGGTCAAGTTCATCCAGCATTAATGAGTCCTCGGTAAGATAATAATTGAGCAATGAATCATAGCTCATTTCCTGGGCACGGGAAACTTGTGTGAGAAGCAATAAACTGAAAATATAAAGTACCGGTACTTTCAATTTGGGTAATGTGCTTTAATTACAAAATGCAGGCCTGATGTGGCCTGCCTGATTTTAGTTGTTATTTCTATCGCGCAGCATTTCGCGACGCTGCATCATATTCTGGTTTTGCTGTTGTCGCTGGCGTTGGTCCTGAATACGCTGAAGCAGCATCTGTTGAAAATCTCTTTCAGCGTTTCTGAGTTTCAGAAGTTGCTGGGTCGATATCACGTTGGTCATTCGTTCTGAGTACTGCTTGTCAAGGTTCAGCTCCCTTTGCTTCAGTTCCATAGCCTGTTTCATCAGTTCTTTGCCTTGTTCCTCAGTCAGGTTTTGGGCATCTGCATCCTGGCGCACGTCTCTGAACTCCTGTCGCAGTTGTCGCCGTTGATCGTTGTACTCGCGATACAGGGGCCAGAATTTTTCAGCCTGATCGGGAGTCAATGCCAGTCTGTCGGTAATCAGCGCGATACGCGCGCTTTCAATTTGCTTCATTGCCTCCTTGTTTTGTGCCTGAGCGCCCGTTAAGGTTGCTAAAAAAAGCACCATTGCCAATATCTTTTTCATTGGAATAAAATTTAATTTCTACAATAACTCATCCTTAAATCCATAGGCATCGTACAGATGCTCAAGCTCATCAATTTCCAGGTCTGCATCGATTATATTATCCTCATAAAGCATAAAATCGAAATCGGTCAGATCAATTGTTTCGATGATCTCATCCGTGCTGATATCCATGAAATCGATGTAGGCTATGATTTCATCTGTACTTACCATTGCAAGCAAACTTTCTGCATCCGTCGGTGTGGACTGGTCATTTCTGCCAAAGTAAAACATGATCAAAATTACAGCCAGAACCGGGGCTGCTAATTTATAGGAGAGGCTCCAGTTGAGACTAAACCACGAAACCGGTGTATTTTCATTTGCCCGGGATTGTATCCTGGCCGGCAACTGATCAAAATATTTGTCAGGCACAGTGTAAATGTTTTTCTTTTTAATGTCTTCCAGTTTCATTGACATTCATTTTTTGGTTTAGACAAACCTATTCATTAATAGTTTAACCAGCTTTTAAAAATTCCTCAATTTTTTTCACGGCATGGTGGTAACTGGCCTTGAGTGCACCCACCGAGGTGTCCGTGATCTCCGAAATCTCCTCGTATTTCATCTCATCAAAGTATTTCATATTAAAAACCATCCGCTGCTTATCAGGTAATTTTAATATGGCCTTTTGCAATCTTACATTAATTTCATCCCCATCCATCAGATTTCCACTGTCAAGTTTAGATGCCAGTTCTTTGGAGACATCATGAATAGGAATAAAATACCTGTTTTTTTTCTTTCTCAGGAAGTTGAGGCATTCGTTGGTTACGATCCGGTAAATCCAGGTGTACAACTGTGCATCTTCTCTGAACGAGTTTATATTTTTCCAGATTTTCAGAAATGATTCCTGAACAAGGTCATCAGCATCATCGTGATCAATTACCATTTTCCGGATATGCCAATAGATTTTTTGCTGGTATTTCCGCACAAGCAAATTGAATCCGTAATTTTTGGTATCCGGATTTCGCAGCTTTAAAAGTAATTCCTTGTCTTCCACAGCCTCAACTGATATGATTCTTTGACCAAAGACCAGGGCAAAGGTTTAACCATGGTTTTTGGAAAATAAATTTACACGATTTATCCATGCCAATTTCAAAGCAGAATTGCATTGTGGCTATATTTGCGTTTTATGTAAGAAATGGATTAAACTAATCACCTGACAGGGATGAAAAAAACGGTCGTAGTGGGGGCGAGTCCTGAAACAAACAGATATTCGAATATTGTCTGCCGAATGCTATCGGATGCGGGACATGAGTTTGTGCCTTTGGGTATAAAAAGAGGTGAAATCGATGGCAGGCAGATTCAGGATATCCGGCAGAAACCTGCTATTCAGGACGTGCACACCGTAACACTTTACCTTAGTCCTAAAAACCAAACTGACTGGTACGATTACATACTGGGTTTGCAACCTGAGAGAATCATTTTTAACCCGGGAGCAGAGAATCCGGAGTTGGCTGATAAGGCCATATCAAAGGGTATTGAGGCTGAATTTGCCTGCAATTTGGTTTTGTTGCGCACCGGGCAATTTTAAATATTATCCATCGATTAGGTAGTTCTTGCCAGGACCGTTTAAAGCCCGCATTTTAAATCACGCTTTTTTATGAATAAATAAAAACAGTGGATTAAAATCGATCAAAATTCACTATTTTTGCACATATTTTTCAAAAAATGACAGAAAGAAAAGAGCATAAGAAGGGAGAATACTCCGCAGTAAATATTCAGGTACTTGAAGGTCTGGAGGCAGTGAGAAAAAGACCTGCCATGTACATTGGTGATGTGAGTGCAAAGGGACTACATCACATGGTTTGGGAAGTGGTTGACAATTCGATTGATGAGGCCCTGGCAGGTTATTGTGATATAATCAAAGTTATCATTCATCCGGATAATTCGGTTAGTGTGGAGGATAATGGCCGGGGCATTCCGACTGATATACACCAGAAAGAAAAACGGTCAGCGCTCGAAGTTGTGATGACGGTGCTGCATGCAGGAGGTAAATTCGATAAGGATACCTATAAAGTTTCAGGCGGTCTGCACGGAGTGGGTGTTTCTTGCGTCAATGCGCTTTCTATCATGCTCAAAGCGACAGTCCACCGGGATGGTAAAATATTTGAGCAGGAATATGCTCGGGGAATTCCCCAGTATTCTGTTCGGGAAGCTGGAGAAACCGACAAGCGTGGGACAACTATTCACTTCATGCCTGACAGTGATATTTTCATTGTGCATGAGTACAACTATGAGACCATAGCTTCCAGATTGAGGGAGCTGTCGTTTTTAAATGCGGGAATCAGGATCGATCTTGAAGACCAGCGGGAGCAGGATGAGGAAACCGGAAAGTTTAAATCTGACTCATTTTATTCCGAGGGGGGCTTGCGCGAATTTGTAAATTACCTCGATAGTACCAGGGAAAAGCTGATACCGGGCTGCATTTATATCGACAATGAAAAAGGTCAGATGCCGGTTCAGGTAGCGATGAGTTATAACAAATCCTACTCAGAAAATGTCGTATCATACGTCAATAATATCAATACAATCGAAGGCGGCACACATGTGGCAGGTTTCAGGCGTGCTCTGACCAGAACATTAAAAGCGTACGCCGATAAGTCAGGCTTGCTCGATAAGGTAAAAATAGAAATCAGCGGAGATGATTTTCGTGAAGGCCTTACCGCGGTGATTTCAGTAAAAGTGGCCGAACCTCAATTTGAAGGACAAACAAAAACGAAGTTGGGCAACTCAGATGTTATGGGTGCAGTGGACACTTCTGTTGGCGAGGCTTTAAATAATTATCTTGAGGAAAATCCAAAAGAGGCCAGGATCATCGTACAAAAGGTGATTCTTGCAGCGCAGGCACGGCACGCAGCACGCAAAGCCAGAGAGATGGTGCAGCGTAAAAACGTACTCAGTGGCACCGGATTGCCTGGAAAATTGGCTGATTGCAGTGACAATGATCCGGTAGTTTGCGAGCTGTACCTCGTCGAGGGTGATTCGGCAGGCGGATCCGCCAAGCAAGGGCGTGATCGTGCATTTCAGGCCATTCTTCCGCTGCGCGGAAAAATATTGAATGTGGAAAAAGCCCAGGAACACAGGATTTATGACAATGAAGAGATAAAAAACATGATCACGGCGCTTGGAGTGAGTTTCGGCACAGAGGAAGATGATAAAGCGTTGAACATGGCAAAATTGAGGTATCATAAAGTCATCATCATGACAGATGCCGATGTCGATGGCAGTCATATCCGCACCCTGATTCTAACCTTCTTCTTCCGCTACATGAAGGAATTGATTGAGCAGGGTTACTTGTATATAGCCCTGCCGCCCTTGTATCTGCTAAAAAGAGGTAAAACGGAGCGATACTGCTGGGATGAAGCAGAGCGTGAAAGAATAGTTAAAGAACTTGCCCAGGATGGCAAAGAAGAATCAGTTTCAATGCAACGATACAAGGGATTGGGCGAGATGAATCCTGATCAGTTATGGAATACTACTATGGATCCGGAATTCAGGAGCCTCAAGCAGGTAACAATTGAATCGGCCGCAGAAGCGGATCATTTGTTTTCGATGCTAATGGGAGATGAGGTAGCCCCACGGAGAGAATTTATTGAGGCAAATGCAAAATACGCCAAAATCGATATTTAAATTTTATATTGTGTTCAGAGGCAGGCTGGATTTGTAATCATGAATCCTGCCTTTTTTATAGTAAAAACTATCCATATGGCAGGGACAGATCGCACTACTACACAAATCTATAGAAGTTCACTTATCAGCCGGGATCTCAGCTGGCTAAGGTTCAATCACCGGGTACTGGACCAGGCAAAAAAACCAAAGCGCAATTTCTTTGATAAACTCAAGTTCATGGCTATCACTTCATCGAATCTCGATGAATTTTTTATGATCAGGGTGGGTAGTTTGTATAATTATCTTGATTACCATAAAGAGCGTGTGGATTATTCAAGCCTGAGAGAACTTCCTTTCCGGAAAAAACTGCTCGTCCAGATACACGATTTCTTTGATCGCCAGTCAAAGCTTTACATTGAATACATAAAACCACAATTCAAACGCAACGGTTTCGAGATACTAAGAGTGAGTGCTTTA
This sequence comes from uncultured Roseivirgaceae bacterium, assembly GCA_964482185.1. Classification (GTDB taxonomy): domain Bacteria; phylum Bacteroidota; class Bacteroidia; order Cytophagales; family Cyclobacteriaceae; genus JAAUQL01. The sequence continues at coordinate 41,504 of CAYZWN010000004.1, read as the reverse complement.
ACAGAGATGGAAAAGCAAATTGTTAAAGAATACTTTAAAAAGACCATATTTCCGATGCTCACACCTATGGTCTTTGATAGCTATCACACATTTCCCTCACTGGTTAATAAGATCCTCATATTCGGTGTCGTAACACTGGACCACCGGGATGTAAATGAAAAAAAGAGACTTTCATTTATTCAGATACCAACCAATCTGCCCAGGCTTTTCGAAATATACAGGGACGACAAATTAATTTTTGTTCCCATTGAAGACATCATCAGGACCTTCATACAGAAACTGTTCAGGAATATCGATATCGAATCAGTAAATCTTTTTCGTATCACAAGAAATGGTGATTTTACATTAGATGAAAGTGATGATATCGAGGCTAATTTTCTGGAGGAGCTACGACGGAAGTTAAAAACCAGAAAGACAGGCAGGGTGGTGCGCATTGAAGTGGAGGAGAATCCAAATAGCTGGATGCTTCGGGTCTTAAAAAATAGGTGGGATCTGGAAGAAGATAATATTTTTTATATTTCAAGTGACAATTTTTTTGACTATACAGCTTTTTGGAAGATCGTTGGTCATAATGAATTTAAGGACAAGGTCACTAAGTTGCGGCCGCCCGTTAAGCCCGTTACCCTGCAGGACATTGGCTCTGAAGAATCGGTTTTTGAGGTGTTGAAACAACGGGATATTATGTTGCATCACCCATATAACAGCATAGACACCCTGCTGGAATTAGTAGAAAAATCAGCCGACGATCCAAAGGTTTTATCCATCAAGATTACGATTTACAGACTTGCCAATGATTCGAGGATAACAGCAGCTTTATTAAAAGCAGCAGAAAATGGCAAGCACGTATCTGTATTGTTTGAAGTAAAGGCTCGGTTTGATGAGGAAAATAATCTCAAAGAGGCAAAAAGACTGCAGGAAGCCGGATGTTTTGTAATCTATGGCATACAGGAAGTGAAGACACATACCAAGTTGCTGCTGATTGTAAGGAAGGAGGAAGATCGTGTAACCAGATATGTGCATATGTCGAGCGGGAATTATAATGAATCCACATCAAGACTTTACACAGATTGGGGAGTTATGACATCCAATGAGGTGTACGCGCATGATGTATCGGAATTTTTCAATGCCATCACTGGTCATTCATTGCCCCGGATTTATAAGTATCTGCTCACCGCACCCAAGGATATGCGGCAGCAGATTGTAAATCTTATAAGAGAGGAAGCAGCCAATGCAAAAAAAGGACTCAAAACCGGGATTATTATTAAAATCAATTCGCTACAGGATAAGGAGACTATTGAAGAATTGTATCGCGCGGCCCAGGCCGGTGTGCCGGTGAAACTGATAATAAGAGGGATATGCTGTCTGAGGCCGGGACGAAAAGGGCTAAGTGAGAATATCGAAGTGATATCCATAATCGGGCAGTATCTGGAGCATTCAAGGGTATTTTATTTTCACAATAATGGTGATCCCAGGATATTCGGCGGCAGCGCTGATGTCATGGTTCGAAGTTTTGACAGGAGGATCGAGTCGTTGTTTATGGTGGTTGATCCGACTGTAAAAAAGGAAGTGATGAATATGCTGCTCTATAATTTGAGAGATGATGTGAATGCCTATGTAATGCGCGAAGACGGAACATACGCAGAAAAGAAGCCATCTTCAAAAAGTACAGGATTCAATATTCATAAGGAATTTTTCAATGCCACAAAGGAGGAAATTGAAAAGGCAAAGCTATTTTAAGCTGCAGGAAAAGAAATCGCAGTAAAGATCTTACTTTTTAGTCTTTCCCTGAAATCCGGCATCGGATAAATTATAAAATCAAAATCACAAGCGTGAATAGGCAATTGTCATTGGGCAGTAGAAAATACAAATCTCAAGCATCAAAAAACAAATAAATTCCAATGACCCAAATTCAAAACAAACAGCTTATGTATGCTTTGGATTGACTTTTGGAATTTTCTTATGATTTGGAATTTGATTTTTGGATTGAACACCATGAGCCCTGATTTAGTTTAGCCACTAATTAATATATTTGCAGGTCTTATCCGGAAAGACGTAGGGATCGGGCCCGCGATAGTCCTGGCAACCTTTATAAGGTGCCAACTCCTGCAGCATGATTTATGCAGAAAGATAAGCGCATACAATAGTCTTCGTCTTTTCGGATATAAAAATTAAAAACACAATCAAATTGATGGATATAAAGATAATTCTGAATGATAGGATTTTGATTCTGGACGGTGCGATGGGTACGATGATCCAGCGCTATGATTTGGATGAAAACGACTTTCGTGGTGAATACTTCAAAAATCATGGGTTTTCCTTAAAAGGAAATAATGATGTGCTTTCGATTACAAGACCGGATGTGATCAGTGAAATACACCAGACCTATCTGGAAGCAGGCGCTGACATTATATCTACGAATACTTTTAGTTCAAACCGGCTCGGACAGGGAGAATACAAGGCGGAATATGCCGTTCGGGATATCAACTTTGAGTCAGCAAGAATAGCCAGAAATGTCGCGGATACCATGACAGCTAAAAATCCACAAAAACCCAGGTTTGTGGCAGGCTCGATTGGCCCGACCAATAAAACCGCATCCCTTTCGCCGGATGTGAACGACCCGGGTTACCGTGCCGTAACCTTTGATGAACTGGTGGAGGGCTATTATGAGCAGGTTGATGCACTCCTCGAAGGCGGCGTGGATATTTTTATGGTTGAGACCGTTTTTGATACGCTCAATGCCAAAGCTGCCCTGTTCGCGATTTCAAATCTTTTTGAAGAGAAAAATATACAGATACCGGTAATGGTTTCAGGAACCATCACGGATGCCTCAGGTCGTACGCTTTCTGGTCAGGTGACAGAGGCTTTCTGGCATGCTTTGGCCCATTTCGATTTGTTCAGCATCGGTCTGAATTGTGCCCTGGGTGCGGACCTGATGAGAAATTATGCAAGCGAACTGTCACGGCTGGCACACATTCCCGTAAGCGTTCACCCAAATGCCGGGCTTCCCAATGAGTTTGGTCAATACGATGAAACGCCTGAATACATGGCGAAAGTATTGGGAGAGTTTGCCGCTGAAGGCATTGTAAATATTGTTGGTGGTTGTTGCGGCACCACGCCGGATCATATTCGGGCCATTGCGGAAGAGGTTAGTAAGTACAAGCCAAGAATCATACCTGACCGCGATGAGCATTTACACTTAAGTGGCCTGGAACCACTGAATATTACGCCTGAGTCGATGTTTGTAAATATTGGCGAGCGAACGAACGTAACTGGTTCCATCAAGTTTGCAAGGCTTATTCGCGAAGACAAATACGATGAGGCACTCGCGGTAGCCATGAGTCAGGTCGAGGGCGGCGCCCAGGTCATTGATGTAAATATGGACGAAGGCATGCTCGATTCTGAGGCAGCCATGACGAGATTTCTAAATCTCATTGCCTCTGAGCCTGAAATTGCGAGGTTGCCAATTATGATTGATTCTTCAAAATGGTCGGTCATTGAGGCAGGGCTCAAATGCACGCAAGGTAAAAGTATTGTGAACAGCATTTCGCTCAAAGAAGGAGAGGAGGAATTTACCGCACGGGCCAGGCTGGTAAAAAAATACGGCGCTGCGGCTGTTGTCATGGCTTTTGACGAAAATGGCCAAGCCGATTCTTATGAGCGCAGAATTGAGATATGCAGGCGGTCTTATGATATTCTGGTAGATAAAGTGGGTTTTAATCCACAGGATATCATTTTTGATCCGAATATTCTCACCGTTGCCACAGGCATGGAAGAGCACAATAATTATGCTGTTGACTTTATAAATGCTACAAAATGGATAAAATCCAATTTACCGGGGGCCAAAGTGAGTGGAGGGGTCAGCAATATTTCATTTTCATTCAGGGGGAACAATGTGGTCAGAGAAGCGATGCACTCCGCATTTTTATATCACGCGATTAAGGCCGGATTGGATATGGGAATCGTGAATGCGGGCATGATTGAAGTTTATGAGGAAATCCCAAAGGAGTTGCTGGAGCGTGTTGAGGATGTCTTACTCAATCGCAGGTCGGATGCAACAGAAAGACTGATAGATTATGCCGAGCGGGTAAAAGGTGACGGTAAAAAACTTGAGCGAGACGATGCATGGAGAAATTGGCCGGTGGAAAAGCGCCTGAGTCATGCTCTTATAAAAGGCATAGTAGAATACATTGAGGAAGATACTGAACTGGCCCGAATTCAATTTGATCAACCAATTCAGGTGATCGAGGGCCCCTTGATGGATGGGATGAATGTTGTAGGAGATTTGTTTGGCGAGGGCAAAATGTTTCTACCACAGGTTGTGAAAAGCGCCCGGGTAATGAAGAAAGCCGTTGCCTATCTCATTCCTTTCATCGAGCAGGCAAAATCAGACGCCGGAGAAGTGAGTGTTTCGAGAGCGGCTGGGAAAATACTGCTTGCCACGGTAAAAGGAGATGTGCACGATATTGGAAAAAACATTGTGGGTGTAGTGCTCGCCTGCAACAATTTCGAAATCATTGATCTGGGTGTGATGGTTCCGCTTGAGAGAATCCTTGAAGCCGCCGCAAAGGAGCAGGTGGATATTATTGGTCTCAGTGGCCTCATAACACCTTCACTCGATGAAATGGTTTATGTCGCGAAAGAGATGGAGCGACGCAAAATGAAATTGCCACTACTAATTGGTGGAGCCACTACCTCCCGGATTCATACCTGCGTAAAAATCGATCCCGTTTACAGCGGTTCGGTAATTCACGTGGTGGATGCTTCTAAAAGTGTGCCTGTCGCCAGCAGGCTTACATCTAAAGATGCAGCTACACGCGACGCCCAGATATTGGAGGTAAGAAATGAATACGAGAAATTGCGGGCTGATTATGAAAAGCGCAAAGGGACCAAGCAGTACATATCAATTGAAGATGCAAGAGCTAAAAAAGCCATGGTTGATTGGGGAGCATTCAAGGATTTCAAGCCATCGTTCTTTGGTAAAAGAGTCATTTCAAATGTTGAACTAAAGCAATTGGTGCCATACATCGACTGGACGCCCTTTTTCATTTCATGGGAACTGAGCGGAAAATATCCCGCGATTCTGGAGGATGAAGTTGTTGGTGATGCTGCGAGAAAATTGCATCAGGATGCTCTGGCTCTATTAGATAAAATCGTAACTGAAAAGCTTCTTGAGGCAAGGGCTGTTTTTGGTTTTTTCAAAGCCAACAGTGTAAATGACGACGATGTGGAAATATATCATTTTCCCAATGGAGAAATTTCCTCAAATGGTGCAGTGACTACACTAAACTTCCTGAGACAACAAAACAAAAAGGCGCCTAAACTGCCAAATTTTGCGTTGAGCGATTTTATCGCACCAAAGGATTCCAGCAAAGAGGATTACATTGGAGCATTCGTGGTGAGTTGCGGTTTTGGCGCAGATGAGATGGCAAAAAACTTCGAAGCAGAACTTGATGACTATAATAGCATTATGACCAAAGCCCTGGCCGACAGGTTGGCTGAGGCAATGGCCGAGTGGCTGCATGAACGGGTCAGAAAAGAATATTGGGGCTACGCAGCAAATGAGGAGTTGAGCAATGAGCAACTCGTCGCGGAGCAATATGAAGGCATCAGGCCGGCGCCCGGATATCCTGCCTGCCCGGATCACCTGGAAAAAAGGAAACTCTTTGATATGCTGAATGCCGAGCAGGAAATCGGAGTTGTGTTAACAGAGAGTTACGCAATGCATCCCGCTGCCTCAGTGAGTGGCTGGTATTTTGCCAACAAGGAAGCCAGGTATTTTGGTCTGGGAAAAATCCAAAAAGACCAGGTCGAAGATTATGCAAGGCGGAAGCAAATGACGGTGGAAGAGGTGGAGAAATGGCTTGCGCCAAATCTGTCTTATGACGTATAATAGGCTCCCGGAATAGCCGCTACCCGAATAGCCACGCTCCGCATCCCCAAATCATTCCTCGCTTTCCGGGACAGGCAGATCTTTGCAATACAATTTTTTAAGTTGAATGGCTTCCAAAAGATTGTGTCTGCTTGCAATTTCCAGATGCGCGCAGGCAGAGTCGGTCATACTGAGCTTTATTTCTGCCCTGGCTAAGTGGTAGTAAATGGCCGCTTCATTGAAGGGATTTTTAGTAAGTGAAAGAAAAACCTGATAGGCTTTTTCATGGTCTGATTTCTTTTCGAAAATAAGCCCTTTAAGATACGCAGCCCTTTGATTTTCCTCATTGCGTGAAAGCAGCTTATCAACGAGTAAATCTGCAGTATCTGGTTGATTAAGGGAAAACAGGAATAAAGTCGCTGATTTATAAAGACTGCTGTCATAATTTGGGCTATACTTCTTTACCAAGGCAAATTCATTTAATGCAAGGTTTGGATCACCCAATTTCATATGGCATATTCCCCTCAAATAGTGAAATTCAGATGCAAGTGAGTCCTCCGGGTCATATTCAAGTCCCCGGTTTATATAGCGCAGGGCAAAATCATATCTTTGTAATCGATGTACCAGAATCACCGATGCAAGCGCGCATGCCTCATCGTTATTCGAGCTAAAATCTTTGATAGACATGTCAATGTTTTGCAGGGCAGTATAATAATTGCCTGCATAATAATTTGATACTGCAAGATTGTAATATTTGTCGGAAGTGATCTGGAGTAAATATATTGGAACCACCAAAGCCACGATTATCATGGCAATGACGGTTATTGTCGCCAGTGTGTAATCGCGGCGGGTGTAGGTGACTTTCTCCGGTTTGTATTTATAGTAATAATAGGCAGGGGGTTTTCTGCGGATTGGTTCTGTAGCGTATTCCAGATCCAAATCAGGAGATATTCCCTGGTCGTAGCGGCTTCTGCGACGCGGATCAGAAAGCACATTATAAGCCTCCGTTAATTCTACAAACCTGTCTTCTGCATGCTCATCATCCGGGTTTCGGTCAGGGTGATATTTTAAGGCAAGCCGCCTGTATGCTACCTTGATCTGGCCGCTTGTGGCTGTGGCATTTATACCAAGGATTTGATAGTAATCTCGCATGCCGGTGAATTTCCTCTAAAACGGATTATTTCAACCTGTATTTTTTTCCCGGAAGGGGTTTTACGATGTTGTTGAACTCCAAATTTAACAGCAGGGATGCGAGTTTGTTCAATGGGATCTGTGATTTCCAGCTCAATTCGTCAATTAAAATACCCTCTTTATGGCTCTGAAGCGTTTCTACTAATACTTTTTCATCCTCTGTCAGCTTACTGTAGTCAAAATACTTGTCTTCGGCGTCGACGGTCGTCTGCGGCTGCCAATTCATGATATATTCCAGGTCCTGAATGCCGGTTAGGAGGCTGGCCTTATTTTGCTTGATGAGATTATTACATCCTCTCGAATACTTATTGTTAATGTCACCAGGCAATGCAAATACATCCCTGTTGTAGGAGTTGGCGATTTCTGCCGTGATTAGTGCGCCACCCTTTTCCGCTGCTTCCACGACTATCGTTAGATCACACATTCCTGCAATGATTCTGTTGCGCGAAGGAAAATTATGCGCTTCCGGTTTTTCTCCTACGGGGAATTCAGTAAGCAGTCCGCCATGTTGCAACATCTCCATAGCTGTATTGCGGTGAATACTGGGGTAGATAATATCCAGACCACTGGCCATGACGCCGATTGTTTCCAGGCCGTTCTTAAGCGCTGCTTTATGCGCATTGATATCGATACCATAGGCCAGTCCGCTCACGATCAATGCCTGGTGGGCGGCTAATTTTTCAACTATTTGTTCGGTGAATTCTCTTCCGTAGCTGGTGGATTTGCGCGTTCCGACAATGGCGACAGTTTTTGGATTATTCAGGCTGGCCGAACCCTTATAAAAAACCAGGATTGGTGCATCGGGTGCGTGCTTTAGTTTTTTGGGATACTTTTTGTCAGTGTAAAATATGATTTCGATTTGATGTTTTTCACACTTCTTAATTTCAGCCTCTGCCGCTGCGATATTGCGAAATCCCAGAATTTTATCAGCATTTACAGTGCCAATGCCGGGTATTTTTGAAAGTTGACTTTTGTTCTTTTTGAAAACTTCTTTAGCAGAACCGCAATAGCTTATCAGCGTTTTGGCGATAACGTCTCCAATGCCAGGTACCATACTTAAGGCCACCTGATACACTTTTTCATCATCCATGTAATGGATTGTTTAATTACGCAAGTTTTGAGCGGATTTCCAGGAGGAACTTTTTGATCTTTTTAAGGCTGTCGATGATTTCTACCTTTTCCTTGGTTGTCTCGTTACCATCCCGTAACAGATCTTTTGCGCCTTGCAAAGTATAACCTTTTTCTTTTACCAGGTGATAAATAAGTTTAACATTATCAATATCTTCTCTGGTGAATTGCCTGTTTCCTTTGCGGTTTTTCTTTGGTTTTATGATATCAAATTCACTTTCCCAAAAACGAATCAGAGAGGTTGCCACATTCAGCATTTCTGCGACTTCTCCGATTGAAAAATATTTTTTCTCAATTACTTTTTCTTTGTAGGGCATAGTCTAAAAATCTTGTTTAAGATAATTATTTATTTGGAAGCCGGCAACATGCCTGAATTTTTCCTGGCGATACGTATGTGTTATTTTACATTTATTCAACAAATCCATTTTTACAAGATCATTTAATTTGTTTTTCTGACATATCAACTCTGCTAAAAATCACACGGTTTTCCACATCATCATTAAACCATGAAGTTGTATCGGCCGCAATGCCAGGTGCCGTTCTAACCGGAGGATGAATGATGGTCGGAGGCAATGAATCAATCTCATTAATTGGATTGATGCCTTTGCTTATCCGGACAGAATGACATCCTGTAAAAATACTGAGTACGGCCAATATCAAAAGCATTTTATTCATTAAATATGAATAACTATTAAGAAGAAATAAATAAGCAGAGATGAAAAACTGCTTTTTAGATGTTAACCCAAAGATTCGTTCTCACGCGATGCGAGTTCAAGCAGCTTGTCAAACTCTTCTTCAGTAACATCATTATAAAAATAATTGACCGGATTGATGTGTTTATTGTCTTTCCAAACTTCGTAGTGCACATGAGGGGCTTTTGATAAACCGGTATTACCTACATACCCGATGATATCACCTCTTTTTATTATTTGCCCGGCTTTCACCTGAAATTTACTCATGTGCAAATATTTTGTATAATAGCCATAACCGTGGTCAATGGTGATCATGTTTCCGGAAGTTTTATCAAATAGTGCCTTTACAACTTTGCCATTACCGGTGGCGAAAATCGGTGTGCCCTGGGGTGCGCTGAAATCGATGCCTGCATGCATTCTTCTGTATTTGAGAATAGGATGCATTCTCATCCCATAACCAGAGGCAAGCCTTGTGCCATCAGAATTCTGAATAGGTTGGATGGACGGAATGGAAGCCAGCATCTCCGATTTGTTCTTTGCCATTTGCAGAATGTCATCATATGATTTTGTCTGGATATACATTTGCTTTTTCAGCTTATCTGAGTGTAGCATGGTTTCAATAACCAGTGCCTCCCGTTGTAGTTTTTCCTCTCTTAATGCTCTGTATCTGTCGGTGCCTCCGACACCTGCCTGACGAATGGTTGAAGGGATTGGATCAGCCTCAAAAATTACTCTGTAAATATTGTCATCCCGCTCCTGAAGGGCTGAAAGCATCTGACTCATATTGTCAAGATCTTTACCCAGCTCTTCATAATAAATCAGCAGTTCCTTGTTTTCTTTTTTAAGAAGAGATACCTGTGGGCTTTCAAAATAAGTCATGGCAACCATATGGATGGCTGAGGCAAGTATGAGTGCTAAAGTGAATATTCCCAGGAAGTTGAGTAGGATATCCCATTTGGAAACCCTGATTCGCTCGTACTTACACGTTTCTGTGTCGTAGTAATATTTTATTCTGGCCATTCTATAATCTGTGCTAAAATCTCTTAATTTTGCGGTGTTTTTTCAAATTCTTCACGTAACCGCCAAAAAATCAGATAATTCAATTGGCGCAAGATATAAATATTTTAAGGAAAAAGTCAAAGATTGACCTTAAATACTAAAAGTATAATCAATGAACGCAAGAGAGATTAGAGCTAAATTTTTATCATTTTTTAAGGATAAATCCCATCAGATTGTGCCTTCAGCGCCACTTGTTGTAAAAGATGACCCTACGTTGATGTTTACCAATGCTGGGATGAACCAGTTTAAAGATTATTTCTTAGGTAATAAAAAAGCGAAGATTTCAAGAATTGCAGATACACAAAAGTGCCTTCGTGTATCAGGAAAACACAACGACCTGGAGGAAGTGGGCATTGATACCTACCATCACACCATGTTTGAAATGCTGGGCAACTGGTCTTTTGGCGATTATTTTAAAAAGGAAGCAATCGAGTGGGCGTGGGAGTTGCTAACGGATGTATATAAGTTGCCCGGGGAGAAGATCTACGCGACCGTGTTTGGCGGAGATCCGGCCGAAGGACTTGAGCCTGATCTGGAAGCCTATGAATTCTGGCGGCGGATACTGCCTGAAGACAGGATCCTTTATGGGTCAAAAAAGGATAATTTTTGGGAAATGGGCGATACCGGACCTTGCGGGCCTTGTTCAGAGCTGCACATCGATCTCAGGCCGGATGCCGAAATTGCCAAAAAGCCGGGGAGAGAACTTGTGAATGCTGATCATCCTCAGGTGATTGAAATCTGGAATCTGGTATTCATCCAGTTCAATCGCAAAGCCAACGGATCGCTGGAAAATCTGCCGGACAAGCACGTGGATACCGGGATGGGATTTGAGCGACTTGTTATGGCTATTCAGAAGAAAACGTCTAATTATGATACGGATGTATTCAGCACGACCATTGGATTTATTGCCGTAAAGGCCGGCGTAAACTATGGGGAAAATCTGGAAAAGGATATTGCTATTCGCGTCATCGTTGATCATATCAGAGCGGTGGCTTTTACCATAGCTGACGGGCAGTTGCCTTCGAACACCGGCGCCGGATATGTAATCAGAAGAATATTGAGAAGGGCAGTACGATACGGTTTCAACTACCTGAACTTTACCGAGCCATTCATGTATGAACTTGTTCCGGTATTGGCCGAACAATTCGATGATGTGTTCCCGGAATTGAAGCAGCAATCTGCCTTTGTCGAAAAAGTGATCAGGGAAGAAGAAGTGTCATTTCTGAGAACGCTTGAGAATGGCTTGAAAATTTTTAATGATTCATTCGAAAAGGCCAGGCGATCCGGTAATGAAAATTTGGTGATCCCCGGCGATGTCGCATTTAAATTGTACGATACTTATGGATTTCCGATCGACCTCACACAGTTGATTGCACGAGAGCGGCAAGCAGTAGTGGATATGGAAGAATTTACCAGGTGCATGGCAGAGCAAAAAGAAAGATCAAAGTCAGATGCTGCGCAGGAAAAAGGCGATTGGGTTGTTTTGGATGAAAATGTGGAAGTGAGCTTTGCAGGGCATGAAACGCTGGAAACAAGTGCAAAAATCATAAGATACAGGGAAATAAAAGACAAGAAAAGATCAGTTTTCCAGCTCGTACTGGAAAATACCCCATTTTATGCAGAAAGCGGAGGGCAGGTTGGAGATACCGGATTCATTCAATCAGATAAAGAAAAAATAAGGATAATTGATACCCAAAAAGAAAATGATCTGATTATCCATTTTGCTGAAAAATTGCCCCGGGATTTGTCTGCCACCTACCATTGTGTCGTCGATGAGAAAAAACGCCGATTGACGGAAAACAACCACTCGGCAACGCATCTGCTTCAGGCTGCCTTGCGAAGGGTGCTGGGTGATCATGTGCAGCAGCGGGGCTCTTTGGTGAATGACAAACTGCTCAGATTTGATTTTTCGCATTTTGCTAAAGTTACGGATGAAGAAATCGAGCAGATCGAACGCATTGTGAATGAGCGGATCCGACAAAACATCGAGCTTGACGAAAGAAAAAATGTGCCAATCGGACAGGCAAAGACCATGGGCGCAATGGCGCTTTTTGGAGAAAAATATGGTGATTTTGTGAGAGTGATCACCTTCGATCCGGAATACTCGGTGGAATTGTGTGGAGGTACCCACGTACCGATGACTGGTAAAATTGGACATTTTAAGATTGTTTCTGAGAGTTCGATTGCGGCCGGAGTGCGCAGAATTGAAGCCATCACTGCCGATGAGGCGGAATCGTATATTGATGAAAATCTAAAATTACTCAATCAGGTCAGAGAGCTTTTCAACAATCCAAAAGATTTGCTCAAAGCTGTAGAAGGAGTCATCGAAGATAAAAACAGGCTTTCCAAACAAATCGAGAAAAATCAACTCGAAAAAGCAGGAGAAGTTAAAAATGAACTGAAGCGCCTGGCAGAGAATGTGGGAGGCATTAATGCAATTATCCGGAAAGTACAATTGCCGAATGCGGATGCACTCAAAAAACTGGCTTTCGAACTTAGAAATGAGGTTGAAAATTTGTTCATGGTACTGGCGGTCGATATGAATGGAAAACCACAAATTGCTGTCATGATTTCTGATAACCTTGTCGCGCAGCACAACCTGAATGCAGGTAATATCATTCGCGAGTTGGCGAAATTGATTCAGGGCGGTGGCGGTGGACAGCCATTTTTTGCTACGGCCGGCGGAAAGGATTTGAGTGGTTTGGACAGCGTGATAGCCAAAGCCAGGGAAATGGTACCGACATTGATTCAGAGTTGACCGAAACGCAACACGATTAGCCGGATTTTCAGGTGTTATCAAAATATCCGGTGTTTGGACTTATAAGGTTTTTTAAAGCAAATGCGTATCTTTAAGAAACCTTAAAAATCCAACTATGAAAAAAATCCACGTCATTGCCCGCCTCAAGATTCACAGCGATAAACTCTCCGAATTTAAACAACTGGCCAAAGAATGTATTCCTCTTGTACACAATGAGCCGGGTGCGGAGCTTTACGATTGGTTTATTGATGAGAACAATCAATGCACTGTCATTGAGACTTATAAAGATTCTGAAGCTGTTTTTGCACATTTAGCCAATGTTGGCGAAACTTTGGCGAAGCTGATGGAAATTTCAGATTTCTCAGGCGAAGTTTTCGGAAATGTCTCCCCTGAGCTCGAAAAAGCCCTGCAGGATATGCAAGTGAAACCCGTACCTTTTTTTCAGGGATTGTAATCACATAATTATGCAATGACAAACCAGTTTCCTGATATCATTTCAGAATTACTCACTGATGACGGCACCTTTCCCAACAATGGGAAATTGCCATTGATTGTGTATAAACAGGCGGTCGCGATCCCGGATGCAAATCCGGCAGGGGCAGTGGAGCGGATATTTCACGATAATGGATGGGGCGGCTCATGGCGCAATGGCATTTATCCATACCACCATTACCACAGCACAGCCCATGAGGTTTTGGGTGTGTATGGAGGCAATGCAACCGTGCAGCTCGGTGGACCTAACGGTTTGGTGTTTGATGTCGGCCCGGGAGATGTGATCATTATTCCGGCCGGGGTGGCGCATAAGAACCTCGGATCCAGTGCAGATTTTCGTTGTGTTGGCGCTTATCCTCCAGGACAAACCTGGGATATGAATTATGGTAGGGAAGGCGAGAGGCCAAAGGCAGATCAAAATATTACAAAAGTTCCATTGCCAGACACAGATCCCGTGTTTGGATCAGATGGCCCTTTGATGAAAGGGTGGAATATAAAATAGATTAAGCCGGCATACTATCATTCCCGGCTAATTTCGCAACACCAAAGCGACCCGTTTCCGGTCCGTTCTCAAGTCGTAAAACACCCCGCGGACAAACCGCCGAACAAATGCCACACCCCACACATGAAGCCCGGACAATATTCTGTCCACGCTGAGCATACCAGCGTACATCAATACCCATTTCGCAATAGGTGGAGCAGTTGCCGCATGATATGCACTGCCCGCCATTGGTCGTGATCCGAAATCTGGATTTGAAACGCTGAATAATACCCAGGTACGCCGCAAGCGGACAGCCAAACCGGCACCAGACACGATTACCCATAAGCGGATAAAACCCGGTGCCGATGACGCCGGCGAACATAGAACTTATCAGGAATCCATAACTGGATTTGACGGTTTCAGTACCGATGCCAAGGAAAGAATAACTTCCTGTGAAGAAAGTGTAAAGCACACCTATGGTGTTTATAACTGCAAAGACCAGCACACCATGAATTAGCCAGCGCTCTATCTTCCATGATTTCAGTGATTTATCCGAAAGCTGCCTGAAAGGGTCGCCGAGCGTTTCTGCCAGTCCGCCGCATCCGCAAACCCATGAGCAATACCATCTTTTTCCATAAAAGTAGGTAAACAATGGCACAGCAATAATAATTAAAGCAATCCCCCAGAAAAGCATAAACCAGCCCAGCGCACCACTCTGCATGAGCGCTTCGAGATTGTAGCCGTAAAAGAAGTCATAATCAAGTGGCCAGATATTCTTGAAATCGTAGCCTGGTTTGTTGAGCGCAACCAAAATTTCAGGTATGATAAACGCCAGGGACAGTTGGAAAAAAATGACGGAAATGGTTCTGATAATCTGATAGGTACTGTGCCTGTATTTCAGGATCATCCTGATTCCCATCACTATTACCGCAAAAGTGTACAGAAAACCGTACAAAAACCAGTGGCTTGCAGGTCCGCCATTCAACTTATAACTAATCGGATCCACCAGCAAAACCCAGTTTGTCAGGTATTCCGGATAGAAATACAAAAAGACATAAAATGCAATCATGAAAATGCCAAGGGCAATGCCTATCCATCCCCGGTTTGTTGCAGAACTGGTGAAAATGTGATTGTTTTTGATGCCCGGGGGTGTGTTGGCATAAGTCCCGTAAAAATAGATCAGCGATCCAAGGACAATGAGGCCGAAGCTGAGAAAAAACCATAATTTCAGGTTGCTCTTCAGTATCCCCATGCCTGACGCCTTGGTCATGGCAAATACCAGGTTGCCTGCAGTGTAATTGTCAAATGCTTTTTGGTAGGATAGGCTGTTGTTGAAGTTTGTTATGGTTGACAGCAGTTGTTTTTCGATCGACTGATAGTCAGGGAAGGCTTTTCCCTCCAGCCATCCTGTAAAGTCCTTGAGTCCCTTGTTTTGGTATTGCGACACTTCATCACTTCCGGCGATTGTCTGATCGATAATTGCCTGCCGAAATACATATTTTTCACCCTCATTAGCGGCTGAGGCAATAACCTTAGCTACTTCTGCCGAAATCGAATATTTATCAATAATGGTGGCATTGGCTTGCCTGATACTTTTACGAAGGTCGCCAACAAATGCGATATTGGAGTTATAGACTTCGCCGGTCATGGATGATGAGGCAAGCTGCAGCGCTTTATACCTTTCGTCATCCCCCTGGGATTTTACAATATTTTCAGTAAGCCGGTAGTCGCTGAGGGTGAGTGACAAAATGAACGCAGCAAATCCAAGGCTAAAGAGCAGGATGCCTGTTGTCCTGAAAACCTTGTTCTGACCTTTGTCAGGAATATTTTTATTAGTTGTCATTGTGAAATTCTTAATGTTGCAGCTTTCGCTGAATGACTTAAAAAGAGTATTATGATTAGTTGAAAATTGTCATTAATCCGCGCTTTGAAGCAGGTCGCGCCTGGTTTTCAGGGAATTTTTCATTGTAAATACTTAACAGTGCATCTTCATATTCTTTGAAAAACTCAGGATCGAAGTTGGCCTTTTTCAAATTCCTGATCACTTCTCCAATGGTAGCGCCTTTCTTTAGCCACTGCTCGCACACCTCATGACGATATCGAATGCCCATCAGGTTGATGCCCAGGAGTGCTTTTGAGTTTTTGTCATACGCAATTCTGATCGAATGCTCACCGGAGGTATGTTCCCAATAAAGGTGCTCTTCATTGGCAGGGATTTGATTTTTTATATCACCATATACATGGTATTCGATATCAAAAAACTTCGCAGAGTTGAACCAGGGCCCTGGTTGGTATAAGGTTTTTTGCCCGCAGATGGTTTGTGCCACCGTCTCTCCGTGCATTCGCCCTGTGTACCAAACCTGCTCAATGGCCTTGCGACCGTCTAAAGGGTTTTTAAATTGTGCACAATCCCCAATGGCATATACATCATCGATATTGGTTTCAAAATAGGTATTCACCAGCACGCCCCGGTCGGTATGGATTTTTGATGACTTTATAAAATCAATATTGGGCGACACCCCGGCAGTGAGTCCTACGAATTGGCATGGAATTTCTTCTCCTTTATTGGTGATAACTGATCCCGCCCGCCCGGCATTGTCGGCCTTAATCTCCGTCAGTTCCGTTTCAAGACGCAGATCCACGTGATGTTTTCGGATGTGCCTGTTGATCATTTCGGATTCTTCAGCGGGCAAAATACCATTCCAAAAGCTGCTTTCCCGAACAAGAAAGGTCACCGTGATATTTCTGGAAAGGAGCATTTCAGCCATTTCTATGCCGATGAGGCCTCCACCAACAATCACAGCACGCCTGGTGTCTTTCGAATAAAATTCCATATTTTCCAGGTCCTGAAATGAGTACAAACCTTGTACCCCCTTCAGGTCCTGGCCGGGCCAGCCAAATTTATTAGGTCTCGAACCAACCGCAATGATTAGGATGTCATATGGCATTGCGCCATGATTTTGAAGCACTAATTTTTTCTCATCTGTCCTGATTTCACTAACAAAATCACGTATCAAATCAATTTTGTTTTTTGCCCAGAACCAGTCTTCATACGGTTTGGTATGCTCGTATTTCATATGCCCCATATAAATGTACATCAGAGCCGTTCTGGAGAAAAAGTGATCTGTTTCGGATGAGATCACACTGATTCGAAAGTCAGTTTGTTTACGGATATTTCTTGCAGCTGTAATACCCGAAATGCCATTGCCAATAATTACTATGTGTTTCATTTTATAAATTGTGGGGGCTTTGTTCAAGATAGCAATTTATTCTGAAGTTAGCCCTGAATTTGTATAATTGCATATATTTATGGTAAGGCAGTTTTTAATGCCTGCATATGCCGGCAATTTCTATTAATTTCAATATCATCAAGTCATGAAGAGGACATCCGTTTTATTTTTATTTCTGATAATTTCAGTTTTTTCTCAAGCCCAGGACCGGATTACCGGCCGATCATTTGCAACGAGGTCTGAAGTGATCGCGCAGCACGGGATGGCGGCCACAAGTCATCCACTGGCAACAATGGCAGCTATCGACATCCTGAAAAAGGGAGGATCGGCTGTGGATGCGGCCATCGCGGCAAATGCCTGCCTTGGACTCATGGAACCTGTGAGCAATGGCATTGGTGGTGATTTGTTTGCCATTGTCTGGGATGCAAAGACGCAAAAACTTCATGGATTAAATGCAAGCGGACGCTCGCCAAAGTCGCTCACACTCGACTATTTTCTTGAAAACGGATATAATGAAATCCCTGAATTCGGGCCGCTGCCGGTTTCGGTGCCCGGCTGCGTGGACGGATGGTATGAATTGCATGGAAAATTCGGTAAAATTTCGATGAAAGAAAATCTCCAGCCCGCAATTGATTATGCCAGAAATGGCTTTCCAATGGCTGAGTTGATCGCATGGTATCTGGAAAGAAGTGCTCCGCGCTATGAAAAATATCCTGGCTTTAAAGAAGTTTTTATGCCGGGTGGCGCCACACCGAAGAAGGGTGAAATATTCAAAAATCCATACCTGGCCAATACGCTGGAAAAAATCGCTGACGGTGGTCGCGATGAGTTTTATAAAGGGAACATCGCCAAAACCATTGCTGAGTATATGCATGAGCAAGGTGGTTTTTTGAGTTATGAAGATTTGGCTTTACATACATCAGAATGGGTCGATCCGGTTTCCGTTAATTACCGGGGCTATGATGTGTGGGAATTGCCGCCAAATGGTCAGGGCATTGCTGCCCTGCAAATGCTCAATACGCTTGAGGCTTATGATTTAAAGTCAATGGGTTTTGGCAGTGAAGCATATCTGCACCTGCTTATCGAAGCAAAAAAGCTGGCATTCGAGGACAGGGCGAAATTTTACAGTGATCTGGATTTTAATGAAATACCAGTTCAGGATTTGATCAGTAAGGAATATGCAGATGAGCGGCGAAAGCTGATCCATCCCGATCGGGCTGCACGTAGCTATCCGGCCGGAAAGTTGAAGCATGGCGATACAATTTACCTGACAGTCGCCGACAAGGACGGCAATATGGTGTCACTCATCCAAAGTAATTATCTCGGCATTGGCTCGGGCATGACTCCCACGGGCCTTGGTTTTGTGTTGCAGGATAGGGGTAATTTGTTTGCGCTCGATAAAGATCATATGAACGTTTATGAACCTGGCAAACGCCCGTTTCATACAATCATACCGGCCTTTGTAACAAAAGACGGGAAGCCATTTATTAGTTTTGGCGTGATGGGAGGGGCTATGCAGCCGCAGGGACATGTGCAGGTATTGGTGAATATCATCGATTTTGGTATGAATCTGCAGGAAGCAGGTGATGCACCGCGAATCAACCATGAAGGGTCCTCCCAACCAACCGGATCGGTTATGTCTGATGGCGGCACTGTGCAAATGGAGTCTGGATTTGACTTAGAAACCATGCGGGAACTTAGAAAAAAAGGTCATAAAATAGTTTTCAGTGTCGGCCCTTACGGAGGATATCAGGCCATCATGTGGGATGATAAAAACAAGGTGTATTACGGCGCTTCAGAATCGAGAAAAGATGGGATGGCTGCCGGTTATTAGTTGATGCTTAATATTTAAATTCCGGGATAAGCAACTTAGTATTTCTCGTCATCATCATCATCATCAGCGTCACCATCCGGCTCGTCGATGTCATCATCTCTGTAACTATCTTTCTCTTCTTCAGCTTCATCAATGTTCAGGTACTCAATATCACTGTACTTGTCTTCCAGTTCCTCTTTAATATCGTCTTTTAAATTTCCGGAGCTGTCAAAGTCGTCGTCATCATCTATGATTTGAACAGCCTGTGATTCAGTCATTCTGACCAAATAATACTTTTCGTCCGTTTCGAATGGTAGTGCAGTTCTTCGTTTGCCCTCTTTATCTACATAGGCCACTAAATTGTCAGCAAATCCATATGGATAAGTAAGCTTGATTTGCTCCTGAATTGCTTCTTCTAATTTTTCGTAGTCCTTTACTACCCGTGGTTTATTGCTCATGAAGATTGTTTGTATTTCAGGGATTAAATATCATGTTCTCAGTTTATGTAACCAAACCCTTTTAAAAAATATTTAAGCCAGCGATGCAATTTTTTATTATACCTTAAGCGACGCCTGTTTTTTATGCTGTTTAGGAACTATTGGTTTAGATTTCAAATAATTCGAAATCCTCTCCGATGCCATAGCGGATCAGATCAGTAAAAAAATAGGTTTCAAGCGTAAGCAAATCCTTGATCATGAAATCGTTGCCTCCGTCCGTTTTTAAAATCAAAAAGCTGGTTCGCTCACCATGATTTTTTATATGGTAGCTCTTTCCAATTCTCATATTGTCGAATGACATTGTTTTTCTGTCTCCTGAAGGCATGGTAAGCTGATGAAGAATTCGCGAATATTAACATTTAATGCATCAGAAATGTTAAGTCCCCGCTATTTTAATATTATGCTTTTCCTGAAATGTTCCGGAACATGCACTTTTTGACGCAATATGCGCGAATTAAAATCCATATCGACTGGTTTTTCTGGATTTTATAAAAAATAATTTAATTCGTTAATTACTGTATGTAGCTCTTTGCCAGAGGCTTATATGTCAGGTAATTCTTCATTTAAAAATTAACACTTGTATATATAAACATATGTTCATATGTTTGCGTTATAAATGCGTAAGCAAAACAAAACAAATATGAAAGTAGAGGAGATACATTTTGATGAAAGAGAGATCATCAATAATCTGGACCCGGAAAAGCTTGAGAAGGTGTCCTTTATTCTCAAAGCCATAGCACACCCCCTGCGTATCAGTATCATCAGTTTGTTGGTAAGCAATGAAAAGTTGTGCGTCAATGATATTTGTGAAATTCTGAGCTCCGAGCAGTCACTCACTTCGCATCATCTTTCTAATATGAAGCTTTCAGGTATCCTCGGAAGCATACGGGAAGGCAAAAACATTTACTATTTTCTTAAACTGAAGGAAGTAGTAACTGTGATTAACTGCATGAATAAATGTGAACTGATATAAAAAAATTTAACAAGACACATGAACAAGTCATCATATATGAAAAATCAAAATAATAATAATATGTACGTAGAACAACTTTATACAGGATGTCTGGCAGAAGCTGCCTATTACATCGAGTCGAATGGCGAGGCTGCCATAATTGATCCGATGAGGGAAATAGAGCCCTATTTAGAAATGCTACAAAAGCGTGGTGCCAAATTGAAATATGTCTTCGAGACACATTTCCACGCAGATTTTGTATCCGGTCACCTTGACCTGGCAAAAGAGACAGGTGCCAAATTGATATTTGGTCCCACCGCAAGCCCAAAGTATTCGAGCTACATTGCTGAGGATGGAGAACGTTTCGAACTCGGGAATGTTGAAATTCAGGTATTACACACACCGGGCCACACCATGGAATCGTCCACGTTTCTTCTGATTGATGAAAACGGGAAAAATCACGCTGTATTCACAGGAGATACACTCTTCATCGGTGATGTTGGAAGGCCTGACCTGGCCGTAAAGACGGACCTGACCCAGGAAGATCTGGCAGGTTTATTATATGAATCATTGCAGAACAAAATATTACCGCTCGCCGATGATGTCATCGTTTATCCCGCTCATGGAGCCGGATCGCAGTGCGGTAAAAATCTTAGTTCAGAAACTGTTTCAACAATCGGTGAGCAGCGCAAAATGAATTATGCCCTGCAGCCCATGACAAAGCAGCAGTTTATCGAAGTAGTTACGGATGGTATTGCTCCTCCGCCTGCATATTTCCCTGAAAACGCACGGATAAACAGAGAAGGCTACACCAATATTGACGAGGTGCTGAAACGCAATATGAATCCACTTTCACTTGAGCAGTTTGAAGATGTGGTGAACAGAGGCGCGCTGGTGCTTGATACCAGACAGGAAAACCTTTTTGAGCAGGCATCTTTAAGGTATTCATTGAATATTCCACTAAATGGCCAGTATGCTGTTTGGGTAGGATCGCTGATTCCAATCGATCGGGAAATTGTGCTGATCGCCGAAGAAGGTAAAGAGTATGAATCTGTGTTGAGGCTGGCCCGGGTAGGTTTTGAAAATGTAGCAGGATACCTGAAAGGCGGCGTTGAGACGTGGGCAAAATCCGGAAAAGCTGTTCAGACCATCACATCGATTGAGCCGGAGGCAACGATGGATTACGTGCATGACGGATATGAAATTCTCGATGTTCGCCGCAGCACAGAAGCTGAAACAGAGCATGTATCCGGTGCGATCAACATCTCGTTGATTGATCTGGAAAACAGGCTTTCAGAGCTTGACAAAAATCAGAAGTATCTCGTTCACTGTGCAGGTGGCTATCGCTCGATGATTGCATCTTCGATGCTCGTGAACAATGGATTTAAAAATATACTGAATATCCATGGCGGATTCAGCAAAATTAAAAATGTCGAAAATGTTCCGGTGATCGCCGGTAAATGTCCGACGACATTAAGGAAAGAAAAATTTGAATCATTAAATATTTAAAAATCATTAACTAAAACTGAATATGAGTGCATTTATGAATTTATTCGCAAAAACTCAGGAGTCATACGCGACCGTTGATTGTGGAGCATTGGAGGAATTGATCGCCAAAGAAGGATCGAAAGTGAACCTTATTGATGTGAGGACAGAGGGAGAGCATGCCGGCGGGCACATTCCAAATTCAAAGAACATCAATCTGATGAGTCCGGATTTTGTGAGCAAACTACAGTTTCTAGACAAGGATCAGCCATACTACGTGTATTGCGCAAGTGGCAACCGCAGCAAAACAGCTTGTAGCCAAATGGTCAACATGGGTTTCAAAAATGTGAGCAACGTGCGGATGGGCATGATGGGCTGGACCGGCGAAATCGAATAATAGCAGCCAGAGTCTTAAAAAAAGGGTACAGGATTTTTTCCAGTACCCTTTTCTTTGATCCTGCACCAAAACAAAGCTTTCATATTTCGGTTTTTTAATCTAATTATGCGGGCTTAAACAATTTGGATATGTTGGATTTTTTAAAAGAACCATGGCCCTGGTACGTAGCAGGACCGATTATAGGACTTATGGTGCCTCTATTGTTGGTTTT
This sequence comes from uncultured Roseivirgaceae bacterium, assembly GCA_964482185.1. GTDB lineage: Bacteria > Bacteroidota > Bacteroidia > Cytophagales > Cyclobacteriaceae > JAAUQL01. Next base: position 19,249 of record CAYZWN010000004.1, on the reverse strand, counting down.
CGGAAACAAGAGTTTCGGGATTTCTTCATCTTTGAGGCACATATGTGCCATGTGTGCGCCCTTGAATATCAAATACTTCAATTACGACTGGAGAAGCGAGCGGTGGAATTTGTATTTCGTTTTCGGAATTCTTTTAGGAGGAGTCATTGCCGGCCAGTTGCTTGAGGAGAGGGATTCGGCAAATGTCTCAATACAAACAATAGAAACGCTTCAAGCCCTGGGAATCAATGATTTCAGTTTGCATCTGCCGCGCGATATTTTTGCCTGGAAGCATTTGCTCACCTTAAAGGGACTGATATTTATGGTACTGGGTGGATTCATGGTTGGTTTTGGAACCAGGTATGCCAACGGTTGCACCTCAGGACATTCTATTTATGGTTTGTCAAACCTCCAGATTGGTTCATTGATCGCCACCATTGCGTTTTTTGCCGGTGGATTGATTATGACGCATCTGTTATTACCTTATATCATTTAACTGTTGATCATGAAGCATTTAAGGTTTTTAGCATTTGGGATTTTATTCGGAATCGTTCTCACCAAATCTGAGGTGATTTCTTGGTTCAGAATCCAGGAGATGTTCAGGTTTCAATCGTTTCATATGTACGGCATCATTGGTTCGGCAGTTGTGGTTGGCGCAATTTCAGTATTGTTGCTAAAGAAATTCAGGATCAAAACTTCGACAGGCGGTGAAATCAATTACGCTACTAAGCCTTACAACAAAGGCGTGATCCTCGGAGGAGCAATTTTTGGTTTGGGTTGGGCATTGACAGGCGCTTGCCCGGGGCCATTGTTTGCGCTCATCGGCAACGGGTATTCTGTAATAGTTGTGTCGTTGATTTTTGCTGTTTTAGGCGCCTGGGTTTATGGATTGTTACAGGAGAAATTGCCACATTAGAATTTAATCGTTATGAAAAAGATATTTTACATTGTCATTCCGGTGGTTGTGATAGCAATCGCTGCAAATTATTTTAAAGGAGAGGAAAACATTGCCCCGCAAGGATCATCTGCTTCGGCATCTTCCGCTTGTATGCTCAAGGCACAGGATTATTTGAAAGCAGATAAAAGTGGCGCATTGATTATTGATGTGCGCACACAGCGCGAATTTGAGTCCGGTCACCTCGAAGGCGCTATCAATCTGGATATTTACCAGAAAAATTTTCGTGAAGAAATAAGCAAACTGGATAAAAGCAAATCCTATTATGTTTATTGTAAAACAGGTATTCGCAGCCGCAGTGCAGTAAAGTATATGAGACAGAATGGATTCTCAAATGTATGCGATCTGGAAGGTGGATTAAATTATCTGGCAAGGGCAGGGGTTAAGATTATTCAGTAATCAGACTTCCCATTTCTGTTTGCCGTTGTAGCTGCCGATGTGTACGCCCTGGTAATCAGGCCCAAATTCCATGAATTTTTCGAGGGCGAATGCTGTGGAGTGAAAGGCGAGTTCGTCCCAGGGGATTTCTTCAGGTCCAAAAAGCTTTACTTCCGAACTTTCTTTAGTTGGTCCAAAATGATCATCAGACATTTTTGCTAAAAAGTGCAGATACACCTGGTTTACCTTGGGCAGGCTGTAAACCACATGCAGTTTGACGATCTCAACTTTTGAGAGCGATTCCTCGTAGGTTTCACGAGTGGCACCATCCTCAGCCTTTTCGCCATTTTCCAGAAATCCTGCCGGCAGATTCCATAGGTTTGCCTGCGGTTGAATAGCACGCCTGCAAAGCAAAATTTTATCTTCAAAAACGGGCAGACACCCGACAATAATTCTGGGATTGTTGTAGAATATGCATCCGCAATCTTCACAAACGAAACGCGGGTAGGTGTCACCATTTGGGATTTTAAGACCTATATTTTTACTGCCACAATTGCTACAAAAATTCAAATCAGCGAGTTTATAATGAGCTATTTACTTTTTCAAGTGCTTCTTCAATATAATCAAAAGTACTCAGAATCTCTGTTTTGCCGTCAATTACAGCCACGTTGTGCTCAAAGTGTGCGGAAGGCAAGCCATCAGCAGTTACAATTGTCCAGCCATCCTTGAGCTGTTTCACTTTTTTCGTGCCCAGATTGATCATAGGCTCGATAGCCAGCACCAGACCGTTTTTTATAACAGGCCCGCGCCCTCTTTTACCGTAATTTGGCACTTCCGGCGATTCATGCATTTCCCTGCCAAGACCATGACCTACCAGTTCACGCACAACACCATAACCGTGCTTTTCTGTGAATTTCTGGATGGCATAGCTTATATCCCCGATGCGATTGCCGGGAACCATTTGCTCGATGCCCAGATACAGACTTTGTTTAGTGATCTCAAGCAACCGCTCAACCTCGGGGGCAATTTCTCCGACGGCAAAAGTATAGGCATGGTCTCCGTAATAGCCATTTTTCAGCACCCCGCAATCAATGGAAATAATATCTCCTTCCAGCAGCGGTTTTTTATTCGGAATCCCATGCACAACCTGTTCGTTAACACTGATGCAAAGCGTATTGGGAAAATCGTACAGGCCGAGAAAGCCCGGCGCTGCCTGATGATCCCGGATATAAGTTTCCGCAAGGTTATCAAGATATAAGGTCGTGATACCGGGCCGTATTTCTGCCGCAAGCACACCCAGTGTTTTGGAAACGAGTTGCGCGCTTTCTCTCATCAACTCAATTTCCTCCCTCGTTTTCAATTTTATCATGCAGTAATAATCGAATTTGTTGGTTTTTGTTATTCAAAGAGTTCCGCAAAGTTAATAGAATTTACATGCTTTTTAGGTGAAGCAATACATCCAATTTCATTTACTGGAGAAACAAGAAAGCGCGCTTTAGTGCCATCAACATTATTTGGAAAGTAAATATGATGGTTTGGTTGAAGTTTCCGGAACATATTTTAGCCGGAATTATGAATAGACTTTGAGCATGCTTATTTTTGCAACAGAATTGCAATTATTAATTTCGTGTTCAGGGCTACTTTCTTTCTTTTTCTCGTAACCTTTATATTAATAAACCAGGCAAATGCCCAGAAAGGGCCTTTCAGGATATCGGGTCACGTAATTTCGTCAGCAGGAGAGGAATTGCCCAATGCAAGTATTTTACTGGACAGCGAACGCGTTTTCACTACTGACCTGCATGGGGATTTTACCATTACCGGGCTCGATCACGGAGCCCACACTTTGCGGCTTACATACATTGGTTTTGATACATTGTCAATAAAGGTTGAGGTGCATCGTGACGTACATCTCGACATTATTCTCACAATTGATGAAATAGAATTGAAAGAGGTTGTGATTGCCGGGAATCACTTTATTACCGGACGGGTGGAACAATCACAAACTATACAAACTATAGATGCGGGGTTTATTCAACAACAAAACAGTGGCACGCTGATCAATTCAATACAAAAACTTCCAGGAATCAACGCAATTAACACGGGAGTAGGCATTGCCAAACCCGTCATTCGGGGCATGAGTTTTAATCGTGTCCTTGTCATGGACAAGGGCATCAAACAGGAAGGACAACAATGGGGCGCAGACCATGGTCTTGAAATTGATCAGTATGACCCGGAGCGACTTGAAATTGTAAAAGGACCTTCTTCCCTGCTGTATGGTTCTGATGCAATAGGTGGGGCCATCAGGATATTGCCGCCTGTTTTGCCGGTAAATGATCAATTGAAAGGCGAGATTTTCACAACATATAAAACAAACAATCAATTGGCTGGTATTTCTGCTGCTTTGCAAGGATCAAAAAATGAAGATTTTTTCAGGGTTCGAATCAGCGCCCAGGATTTTGCAGATTATACCGTACCCGCCACAAGTTTCCAGTACAATGGTTTTGTGCTGCCGATATACAATAACAGACTTAAGAATACGGCCGGAAATGAGCTGAATTTCAGCGGCGCAGCTGGTATTCATAAAAAATGGGGTGCAACAACACTCACCGTAAGTAATTTTCACCAGAAGGCCGGACTGTTTGCAGGCGCAACCGGTATCCCGCGAGAATATCAATTGGAAGACGATGGAGATCCAAGAAATATTGATCTTCCCAGACAAGTTGTTAATCACTTAAAAATCATCTCCAATACCACATTGATTATCGGAAAAAGTTGGATAGAAGCTGATTTTGGATATCAATACAACGACCGAAAGGAAGAAGGCACGCCTCATGCGCATGGATATCAACCCACTCCGGACGGTAATCTTGCTCTTGGACTGGATCTTCAGACAATTTCTGCCAATATTCGGTACAATACAAGTTATGGTGAAAAAGTCAGTGGTTCTGCAGGTTTACAGGGACAATGGCAGGTCAACCGGCAGAGTGGATTTGAGTTTTTACTTCCAGATTTTACCGCGGGAAACATTGGCGGATTTTTTTACCAGGAATACTCTCCAAGTCATCACTTTTCCATGAATGCCGGAATAAGATATGATTATGGAGTAAGAAATATTGAAGAGCACATAGAACCTGATTATTCGACAATTGAAGAGGGAGACAGCGTGCTGCGCAATCCGGACATCTATCGGGTTTTTCATGATTTTTCAGCAGCACTGGGCTTTTCCTATTACCCATCCCTGACTTTTAACACAAAATTGAATATTGGCACAAGTTTCAGAATGCCTACCGCGGCGGAACTATCTTCAAATGGTGTACACCACGGCACATTCAGACACGAAAAGGGCGATCCCAATCTCGATTCGGAACGCGGCATTCAGGCCGATCTGAATTTTACCTACCAGAAAAATCAAACGGCAATTATCCTTACTCCTTTTTTCGGTTATTTTGATAAGTACATCTACCTCGCACCTCAGCCTGAATTTTCCACACTTCCCGCCGGCGGACAACTATTTCAATATACACAAAATGATGCCTTGTTTACCGGGGTGGAATTTAGCGTGGATATGGAAATCCTGAAGAATTTGAAAGTGGGTTCTGCTGTTGAATACGTTTGGAATAAAAACCTGGATACCCGGCTTCCACTTCCATTTACACCGCCATTTTCAATATTTGGCGAATTGATTTATAGTAAAAACATTTCGAATAAAGCCTTTAAATATTATTTCTTCGGTGCGAATTACCATTTTTATGCCGCACAAAACAGGGTTGATCGCAATGAACAAACCACACCCGGGTATGGGCTTTTTTCTGTTTCTGGCGGCTTTGATTATCAGCTAAAAGGCCAGCGCCTTCAATTTCTGCTGAGTGTAAATAACCTGTTTAATGTGTCATATATGAATCACCTGAGTCGCTACAGACTGCTCAATTTGCCGGAGCAGGGCCGAAATTTAATTGTATCATTGAAGATACCATTCAGGATAAAATAGCGTCAGTCTAATAAATTCGATCATGAATAAATTGTAGAAAATCCAAATTACAAGGGTCAGGGGTCACTGGTCAACAGTCACTGTTCAATGGCAAAAAAACGAAATCACAAGCATCAAAAACCAAATAAATTCCAATGACCCAAATTTCAAAAAAACAGACGGGATTGGATATTCTGGAGCGAGTTTTGGAAGTTTATTGTGATTTGGAAGTTGATTTTTGGAGCTTGAAAGTGAAGGCGTGGAGTTTAAAGACAGATTAATTAGTTCATTTATTTGCAACATTGTTGCAAATAAATCTTATTAGCAGTAATATTGCATTTAATTTCTCAACTAAAAAATAATTAGACAAATGAAAAAAATCATATCAGGAGTTTTGACAGTGGGTGTAGTGGCGTTCTTGTTGAGCCTTTCGGGGTGTAATGATGACAGCGAAACAATTGATACGACCGCCCCGGTGATAATGGTAGAAGATCCGGTGAACGGAGAATTTTTTGCAGCCGGAACTGCAGTTCACTTTGAAGCCGCCTTTACGGATGACATAGAACTTGGAAGTTATAATATTGACATACACGATAGTTTTGATGGCCATGGGCATGGACGAATAGCCGCTTCAAATGACGACCCATCATTGATAAAGTGGTCATTTAATGAAAGCTTTCCATTTGCCGACGGTCTTAAAAATTCAGATGTCCATTTGCATGATGAGATAGCAATTCCTGAAAACACCATGGCAGGGCCATATCATTTTATCGTAACAGCGGTTGACAGGTCGGGTAACGCCACAAGTTTTCAGGATGACAGCACTGTTGAAATTGAAATATACATCACGAACAACTCCATGCCCGTTGTTGATATTACTAATCTGGAAAACGACGAACTGGAAATTGAAGTTGGTGAAGTTTTCATGGTTACTGGTACCATCACCGACCCGACAGTCGGAACCTATGCCGGTATGCACGCACTGGAGATCGTGCTTGGCGAAGGACATCATGACGATCATGATCACAACCACGGTGGAAGGGTTGCTGACGAAGATTTGATAGATTTTGACCTTGATGAAGAGGAACTGGAAGCATACATGGAGGGTGATGCCATCATTCTTGAGAAGATTTTTGAAGAAATCAATTTTACGCTCACTCAGGAACAGTTAAATGAATTGATCGCTGAAGAGTTGGATCATCTGGTATTGACCATCAAGGTTTGGGATGAGCAGGGTAATATCGCAGTCAGCTTCACTGACGTGCACATTCATATGGATTAGAAATGGTTTTGTGGTAATATAGTTTTTCATAGTGGAATGTGGTTTTGCCCTCATGAAACAGATTATTCTTTGTTTCATGGGGGTTTTTTGTTTCCTTGAGTATGCAATAATTATTGAATTCTGCCCCAAACTGTATTTAGCAACCGGAAAAAATAATACGGCTCCTGTATTTTTGAATAAATTGCCACGTCCTCTGTCATTTGATATGGACTATCAGTTAAAAAGTAGCATTTTTGTGCCTGCAAAAATTGATTAATTGATCCCATGGCTGACGAAAAAATTATTTTCTCTATGACGGGTGTAAGTAAAATTTACCCGCCAAACAAACAGGTACTAAAAGACATTTATCTCTCATTTTTCTACGGCGCGAAAATTGGCGTGCTTGGTCTCAATGGCTCTGGAAAATCAACACTTCTTAGAATTATTGCCGGAATTGATAAAGAGTTTAAAGGGGAGGTCGTATCTGATCTTGGCTTTTCGGTCGGGTTACTGGAGCAGGAGCCGGTACTGGACAAATCCAAAACAGTAAAAGAAATTGTAGAAGAGGGCGTTCATGAAACCGTTGCGCTGCTGAAGGAGTTTGAAACCATCAATGAAAAATTTGCAGACCCGGCAGTGATCGACAATCCGGATGCAATGGATAAGCTTATCCAACGGCTTGGTGAAGTGCAGGAAAAACTGGATGCCTCCGATGCATGGGAATTGGAACATAAACTCGAGCGGGCCATGGATGCCTTGCGTTGTCCGCCACAGGATGCTAATGTTGAGCACCTCTCAGGTGGGGAAAAGCGCCGCGTTGCCTTATGCCGCTTGCTGTTCAGGGAGCCGGATGTGCTGTTACTCGACGAACCTACCAACCACCTTGATGCCGAATCTGTATTGTGGCTCGAAGAACACCTCAGACAATACAAAGGCACCATCATAGCCGTAACCCACGATCGCTATTTCCTCGATAATGTAGCGGGTTGGATACTGGAGTTGGACAGGGGAGAGGGCATTCCCTGGAAAGGGAATTATTCTTCCTGGCTGGAGCAAAAACAATTGCGCCTGAAGCAGGAAGAGAAAACCGAGAGCAAGCGCCAGCGCACCCTGGAGCGCGAACTGGAATGGGTGAGGATGAATCCTAAAGGAAGGCAAGCAAAAGCAAAGGCGCGCTTGGGCGCTTATGAAAAGCTTTTGTCGCAGGAGGCGAAGGAGCGTGAAGAAAAGCTTGAACTCTATATTCCGCCCGGACCACGGCTAGGCAATAAGGTCATTGAAGCAAAGGGTGTTTCAAAAGCATATGGTGATAAACTTTTGTATGAGAATCTCACATTTTCATTGCCACCGGCAGGTATTGTGGGCATTATCGGGCCGAATGGCGCAGGTAAAACAACATTATTCAAAATGATCATTGGTAAAGAAAGTTCAAACTCCGGGACATTCGAGGTTGGCGAAACGGTGAAAATTGCCTACGTTGATCAGGAGCATGACGATTTAAAGCCAGAAGATTCCGTTTGGCAGGCCATATCCGGCGGCCGGGAGCTGATCACGATTGGTGGCAAGGAAGTAAACTCAAGGGCATATGTCAGCAAATTCAACTTTGCAGGTTCAGATCAGCAAAAAAAGGTGAAAGAATTATCCGGAGGTATGCGCAACAGGTTGCATCTGGCGATTGCGCTGAAGCAGGGCGGCAATCTTTTGCTGCTTGACGAACCAACCAACGACCTGGATGTGAACACTCTTCGCGCACTGGAGGAGGCACTTGAAAACTTTGCCGGTTGCGCCGTGATTATTTCCCACGACCGATGGTTCCTGGATCGCGTCTGCACGCATATTCTGGCTTTCGAAGGCGATTCACAAGCCTATTGGTTTGAGGGAAGCTTCAGCGATTATGAAGAAAACAAAAAGAAAAGATTGGGCGATGATCAGCCACACCGTATCCGTTACAAGAAACTGGTAAGATGATCCTGCTGGAGTATACTGTAATATTTAGCTTTTTCCACCGCCGAGACGCAAAGACGCGGGGAGCTGTTTTTATGAGATATCATCCCTTATCCCGAACAATCAACTGAATGTTCTTTTTGTCGCGGTGATCCAGGATCAGGTCTTTATTGATCATGACGCGATCGATGGTCGATTGATCGATATTTCTGAGTGCAATTTGTTAATTGGTAGTCGGATTGCAGGCGTCCTGTTAATACAAAAATCCTGTCAGCCACAAGGGTATTTTTGAAAGTGCCCCAACTTCCATATCATCAGCCAGGACAAAACTATTTGGGATTTTTTTGATTTGAGCGCTACCTTTTTCTTTTCCCCCAACTTCAATGGTATAGTTCCTGTCCACCAGAAAATCACCGGAATCCGGTAATTCAACCAAATATCCCGCATTAACCAGTTGGTTCATTACAAATGATTCTCTCAGAGTCCCCCGTTCAACCGCTTGTGGAGCCAGCGTATAATGAAGATTTGGGTTCTCCAGGTATATTTTATCCGGTTTTTGAAGAATGCTCGTGCTTTTGCCTGCTGTTGTTAAAGAATTTATTAAACGCGCTCTATCGAGGTAATGAATGTATTGAGCAAGTGTATTTCGGTGAATCCCGATCTTCTGGCTGAGTTTGGTCATGTTTGGTTTAAAAGGAACATTAGCAGCGAGAATATAGAGTAACTGAAGTATTTTTCGAGTATTGGCTGGATCAAAACCCTCGATGAATTGAAGGTCTGTTTCTATAATCATATTTACAACCTGGCCAAGTCTTATGGGATAGGTCGATACATTTTCCGAAAAATAGGGGTAATAGCCTGTTTTCAGGTAATCAGCAAGATGTTGCAATGGCCTGAATTTGATAGTGAGTTCGGTTGATAATTCAACATGATGGCGCATCATGTCATCAATAGTGATTCTATCTGCCTGATGCACACCTGTAAAAATCAGATATTCTCTGAAAGACAAGCCATTAAGAAGGTAGTGAACCGCCCGGCGACTCAAATCGGCATGTTGCCTCATGATATCCGTTATGGATGATCCTGAAAATACGATCTGCAGATCGGGATAGGTATCATAGATATTTTTAATCTCCCGTGCCCAATCCGGGTATTTATGTACTTCATCTATGAGCAAGAGTTGCCCGCCCAGATTTCGATACCATTCTGCAAATGATATGAGCTTGTTGTCAGAAAAATAGATATCATCCAGGGAAATGTAAACACCTTTCAGGTGAGGTCTTTTTTTAAGGTATTGAAGCATCAGTGTAGTTTTACCTGTGCCGCGCGGACCCATGATTCCTATCAAACGATCCCTCCAGTCAATTTTTGTTGCTAAATATCGCTCAAACGCCAGTGACTTTTCTGCGGTAAGAATTGCTGATTTTGATAGTAATTGCTCCATATTGCTGAATGTAAACAGCAAAATATATAAATAATGTTGAATTAACAAAGCGATTAATTATAAAAATGCTCTGTATGAAAAGCAAAATTGATAGTATTGATGCCATGCTGTTCTTGCTTAAATAAGCAAAATGATCAGCCACACAGAATCCAGTATAAAAAGCCGGTAAGATGATCTCTACAGAGAACCATGGTGATTTTTAGTTTTTTCCACCGCCGAGACGCAAAGACGCGGGGAGCTGTTTTTATGAATTACCCCTTGTCCCGAACAATCAACTGAATGTTCTTTTTGTCGCGGTGCTCCAGGATCAGGTCTTTATTGATCATGACGCGATCGATTGTCGATTGATCGAAATACCTGATGGTGATAAGTTCGAGACCCGTTTCATAACTGATTTTAAACTCATTTTCAAGTTGCTCAATAATTTGAGGCAGCTTTCTTTTGTCATTACTAATGCACAAAACAAATTTGAGTGCGGAGTTTTGCATCAGGTTAATTTTTACCCGGTTTTCGGATAATATCCTGAAAATAGTTTGTAAGTGATCTTCCGCGATGAAGGAAAAGTCTTCCGGAGATATCCTGATAAGTACCTGATCCATTTTAAAAATAAAAGAAGGCACCAGTTTGTCATATTCCACATTGTTGATGACAGTCCCTTTAGCTTCTGGATTCAGGAAGGATTTTACGTAAAGACTTATATTTTTATTCTGAAGAGGCTTTATGGTTTTGGGATGAATAACACTTGCTCCGTAATAGGCCAACTCAATCGCATCGAGATAAGAAAGCTCGGGCAGCAGCACGGTGTCATCAAACCATTTTGGGTCAGCATTGAGCACGCCGGGTACATCTTTCCAGATCACCAGTTTTTCTGCCCGCAACACATGCGCAAGGATGGCTCCGGTATAGTCAGATCCTTCCCTTCCAAGGGTGGTGATGATGTTATCCGGTGTGGAGCCAAGAAAGCCCTGCGTGATAATAAGGCGGTTTTTACCAAATTTGAAGTGCTTTGGCGCAAGATCCCTGGTTAATTCCCAATTCACTCGGGCTTCGCGGTATGCGTTATTGGTTTTGATGGAAAACCGCACGTCTTTCCATTCTGTCGGTATTCCCAGGCTTAGTAGGTAATGAGCCACAATTTTGGTTGACAATAATTCGCCATAACCTATGATCTGGTCATAGTCGTGGTCGAAGCTTAAGGAAGGTTCCCTGGTTACCTGCCTGTCCAGATCGGCAAACATCTTATCCAAATCATCATAAACAGGGTTTTTTTTGTCAGCGAACAACTCATCTACAGTTTCAAGGTGATATTGCCTGATTGATTCTATCTCACTCCTCAAACCTTCAGCGTCCTTTATAACAAACCGTTCCACAACTTTTTCCAGGTTATTGGTGGTTTTGCCCATTGCCGAGATGACGACTACAATTTGATCCTGCTGGTGATTTTTGAGAATTTCAGCTACGTTGCGGACGGCGTCAGCATTTTTTACCGAGGCTCCGCCAAATTTGAATACTAACATGTTATAATCGTAAATTGGCCGCAAAATTAGCGACATTTGTGGTTAATGGATAATTCGAACGCTAAATTTTAATTCTTTGGCTGATTTTTAATGCAGCATTGCGTTAATTTTCGGCATGATTTACTATTTTAGTACCAATCCGGGCTACCATGCAATTCAAAAAACCGGTTATTTTATTATTCATTATCTGTAGTTTACCTTCCTTCGGACGGGATGCAATAGATAGTCTGCAAAATCTCCTGAATACATCGACCGGCGCGTCAAAAATTGAGATTTACATTTCTTTGATTCAGGTAAATATGCTTACCAATTCTGAAAAGGCGCTCGAATACGCATTTCAGGGAGAAAAGCTGGCCTTGGAAATTGGCAACCTGGAGTTAATGGCAAAAATAAAAACTTCCCAGGGAGCTGTTTATTATCAATTAAATGAACTCAATCTCTCCGATGAGGCATATTTTGAGGCATTAAACTTGTTTGATTCGGCAGGAATTGAAATAGGTAAGGCAAGAGTGCTCGGCAATATTGGCTGGAATTACAAAGTAAGGGAAATGCTGGACGAAGCCCTGGTTTACTACAACCAAAGTCTTGCAATCGCCAGGGAAGCCAACGATCCGATGATTTTACAAATGATTCTGAACAACCTCGGCACCGTTTATCGAAATCAGGGTCGCTATCAGGAAGCGCTTGCGATCTTTAACGAATCGCTGGAGTTGAACATGACTCTCGGAAATCAAAGGTGGGAGGCTTACAACTTTAATAATATGGGGTTGGTATATATGGATAGCGGCCAGTATGCAATAGCCATAAAATACATACGCAGGGCTGCCGATCTTAATATTAAAAATGAATACAATCAGGAGTATAGCAGGAATGTGTTGAATCTTGGCGCCACATTTACCCGAATGCAAATGTATGACAGTGCCGGGTATTACCTTGATCTGGCCGGAAATGTAATAGATCAACATCAGTATAAAAGGGAAAAACTGGACTACTTCGGGCGTAGAAGAGACCTATATGAAAGTATGAATGATTATAAGCGTGCACTGGAATATGATAAATTGTATCATGCTCATAACGCTGAATTAAACCAGTTAGCATGGAATGAGAAGGTTTCTGCCCTTCAGGTCAAATATGAAATTGCACAAAAAGACCGGGCCTTGGAAGCTTCGGCAAGAAAAGTAAATCAGCAAAAGTTTGTGATACTTGCAATCAGTGCCACCTCATTTTTTTTGATGATTTTGCTTTTTCTGTTTGTCCGGATGTATAAAGACAGAAGTTCATGGGCCAGAAATGTTGAGCGGCTCAATGATGAAATAAACGATAAAAACACCGAGCTGGAAGCAATGAATGAACAAATTCGGAGCATCAACAATGATCTGGAACAAACAGTAAAAAATCGAGCAGAAAAAATTCTGGATCAGAATGAAAAACTCATCCGATATGCTTTCATTAATTCTCATGAAGTGCGCGGACCCCTCGCCAGAATGCTTGGATTACTGTATCTTATAAGTCTTGAAAACAACAACATTAAGGAAAACACGACCTTCAGATTATTGATGGAATCGACAAATGAATTGGATCAGATGATTAAAAAAGCGAGTGAATTGCTCGAAAATGAAGATTTTTTTAAAGAAGGATAGTGCCTGATCAAGTCTAAACCAACAGATAAGCCGGGGCATCTTTTAAGGTATTCCTTGGTTGTAAATAGACGCATGTGGCTATTGCCATGATCGTTTTTCGCGCATCGGCCCACGGTGTTCTGCCGAAGCGTTTATGCGAAGGTGAATCAAGGCACAAAATTCAGATGACTTCTGCGGGTTAATGGCGAAAGCTCAAAGGCGCCACGATGATTTTTCATTTTTTGTCCAGAGAAACGTTCATAGCATTTTGCCTGCCCAGATTCATGCTCGTTGGAATAGGGGCACATTGCCATTGATTTGAAACCAGGTTTGAAGAAAATTTTACTTTTTTTCATTACCATTTAAACCTTTCAGAATTATCAGTGTCTCTGAAACTAAGATGGCATACTAATTGAATTCCCTTTTCAATAAAACCAAACAGCAGATGATTCTCAGATTGACTACTTTTTTTGCATTGATATCAGTCTTCTATTTTTACTGCAAAAAAGACCCGGTAGCGGGAAAAATCAAACAACCAGCAGACCTGAACAAGATAGAGATGCAGAATCAAATCTATCCGGTTCAGGGAAATATCACCAGAGTTTCCAATCTGGACACTTTGTATTACCGGCCTTCAACTTTTATTTCAGAGCATGACTGAGGGTCATTTTTCCAGATATCAAAATATTGCTCTTTCCCATAATAATTCCGATATATTGCTTAAATTAATGCATAAATACCGCTGAATTTAGCAATTGGTGGTGTTTGAAACCTTGGAGAAAGACTTTTTGCATATCGAATACTTATGGTCTGATGTGATTCCGGCCAAAACTTCTTCCAATCGTTTGGTATATTCTTAAAAATTAGAGTATTTAGAAAGACCCAAAGTGTACATTAAACCTATTATGGCAATGAAAGAATATTCATGGATTAAAAATTACCCAAAAGGGATTCCCGGTGAGATCAATCCCGACAGCTTCGACTCACTGGTTGATTTGATGGAAACATCATTCAAAAAATTCGCTGATCTGCCTGCTTATGAAAATATGGGCGTATCGCTTACTTACAAGCAGGTTGATAAGTATTCAGCTCAGTTCGCAGATTTTATTCAAAACCATACCAACCTCAAAAAAGGTGACCGGATCGCGATACAGATGCCAAATCTGCTCCAGTGGGTGGTTGCGATGTTCGGATCGGTGCGCGCCGGTCTGATTGTGGTAAATACCAATCCGCTATATACTGCAAGGGAAATGGAGCATCAGTTTAAAGATGCCGGCGTAAAAGGAGTCGTAATCCTCGCAAATTTTGCCCATAATCTCGAAAAAATAATTGGCAACACGCAAATCGAAACTGTTGTGATAACAGAGATTGGCGATATGCTTGGCGGGCTGAAAAAAATGCTGGTCAATTTTGTTGTCAAAAACGTGAAAAAAATGGTGCCCCCATACAAGGTGCCCGGAGCCATCCGCTTTAATGATGCGATGAAAAAAGGATCGGCTGGAAATTTCGTTAAACACAAGATTGATAATGAAGAAGTGCTGTTTCTCCAGTACACCGGCGGAACCACTGGCGTCTCTAAAGGCGCTATGCTCACACACCGGAACCTCATTGCCAATATGGAGCAAATCAGCTACTGGATGCTGCCAAAGTTAAAAGAAGCAGAAGAAGTCATCATCACAGCCTTGCCGATGTATCACATATTTGCCCTGACGGTAAATTGCCTTTCATTCCTGAAAATTGGCGCAAAGAATGTTCTGATCACCAATCCGCGCGATATGCCGGCTTTTATCAAAACCTTGAAGAGCACACCATTCACCGTCATGACTGGTGTCAATACACTTTTTAACGGTTTATTGAACCAGGATGAATTTAAGAATGTAGATTTTTCAAAATTTAAAATTGCGGTAGGAGGCGGCATGGCCGTGCAGGATGCCGTTGCTACAAAATGGAGAGAAATAACCGGGGTCGCTCTTGCCGAAGGTTATGGCCTTACCGAGACATCTCCTGTTTTGTGCTGTAACCCCATTGATGGCTCTGAACGCATTGGCACCATCGGACTTCCACTGCCAAGCACCGAAATTAGATTACTTGATGAAGAGGGTAAGGAAGTGCCACTCGGTCAAAACGGGGAAATTTGTGCAAAGGGACCACAGGTGATGAAGGGTTACTGGGAAAAGCCTGAAGAAACGGCCAATGTATTTATGAATGGGTATCTGAAAACAGGGGACATAGGATTTATCAATGAGGATGGATTCGTAAAAATTGTTGACCGCAAAAAAGAAATGATTCTTGTCTCCGGATTCAATGTGTATCCCAATGATGTGGAAAATGTCATCTCATCTCACCCCAAGGTGCTGGAGGTTGGGGCAATCGGCATCAGCGATCCGAAATCTACAGAAAAGGTCAAGGTTTTTGTCGTGAAAAAGGATGATTCACTGACCGAAGAAGAGTTGATTGCCTATTGCAAAGAAAACATGACTTCATACAAAGTTCCGAAACAGGTCGAATTCAGAAAAGAATTGCCTAAGTCAAACGTTGGTAAAATTCTTAGACGTGTACTCAAAGAGGAGGAAGAGGGCAAGCCTGCGGAATAATTTGAACTGCATTTAACCGTGAAACCCCCACATGAAAATTGTATTTGTGCTCGTGGAACCTGCAGTGCCTGAAAACATTGGCGCCGCAGCACGGGCAATTAAAACAATGGGATTTTCGGAATTACGGTTGATAAATCCGACTGATTATCTAGGAGAAAAGGCAAAAACGCTGGCTCATGGTGCCCGGGATATACTTGAGGAAGCAAAGGTGTATTCGTCGCTGCATGATGCTGTCGGTGATATTGATTTTGTAATAGGTACAACTGCAAAAAGCAGGAGCGTAAAAGCTGATTATCATCATCCTGATGGGGCTAAAGCAATTTTAAACCAGAAAGAGGGGGCGATACAAACAGCCGCTATCGTGTTTGGCAGGGAAGAGAGCGGATTGACAAACGAAGAACTCAGACTTTGCGATATTGCTTCCAGTATTCCACTGGCTAATCCTTATCCATCCATCAATTTGGCACAGTCTGTCATGGTTTTCGCATATGTTTTTTCCGGACTTCATAACTCAACCGCTAAGGAAACTGTCAGCCACAGGGCGGATCTGTCTTATGTCAAATTAAAACGAACAACAGAATCATTGCTTAAGTTAACGGGTATCGATAAAAGCGAAAACCTGTACTTCCGCATGCTTGAACGATTGGCCGTGGCTAGTGAAGATGATGTACATTTATTGCTGTCATTTACCGCGAAAATGAAAGCATTACTCGAAAAGAAAGATATTTCATAATCATTTTAAGCGTACTGTCCGGTTGTTGATTTTGTAATGCTCCCAAACATTCCTGTTATTCTGCGGTATTAATACCAGGTAAAAACAGATATGCAATGAAAATAGAGATATGGTCGGATATAGCGTGCCCTTTTTGCTGGATCGGGAAGCGCCATATGGAAACAGCTTTAAAACACCTGACACTTGATAATGTACAGATCGAATGGAAGAGTTTTGAACTTGATCCACATGCCAAAAAAGATAACGAAGATGACTTATTTACCTTGCTGGCTGAAAAATACAGTCAATCCCGTGATTGGGCGCTTGCCATGTCCGCACAAATGCGTGAAAAGGGGAAATTATCCGGCCTTGAATTTAACTTTGAAAAGGTAATTCCGACCAATACCTTCGATGCCCACAGGCTTGTACATATGGCAAAATTAAAGGGATTGCAAAATGAGGCAGAGGAAGCGCTTTTTAGTGCATATTTTAGCAAAGGCCTTCATGTTGGCGACAGAAAGACTTTGGTAGATATTGGCACTTCTTTAGGCTTAGCTGCTGATGAAACAATTGAAATGCTGAATTCCGACCGTTACAAATCTGAAGTAAAGGCCGATGAGCAACTGGGCCGGAGTTTTGGAGTCAGCGGGGTTCCATTCTTTGTTATCAATCGCAAATACGGTATTTCAGGGGCACAGCCTGTTGACCATTTTATCCGTGTTTTCTCAGAGGCACGAGCTGAAGAAAGCCCAATAATAGTAGAGACCGGCAATGAAGGAGATGCATGTGGGATTGATGGATGTGTTTAAAACCGGGTCATATCCGACCATTCAATGGCACATTAATCTAAATCCCCAACGATCAGTTTACCGTGAAATTCATCAGTTCGAATCAGATTTATGTGCTTCTTAAGATTGGTTTTAGTTATTTGACCGGCAGCGATGATCTTGATTGATCCATTCGATTTGTCTGTCATTTTATTAATAACATCTCTGCCATCCAACGCACTTTCTCTCCCGCCTGAGGTCAGCACCCGGGCAGGTTTTAACATTAGGATTTTATCAAATTCGCCAAGGATATCCGGGGTTTCGTCAATTGCTTTGTGAAACGTGACCTCCATCGGGCTTGCCAGTTTAATCAATTCGTTTGTCAGAGTCACATTAATTGTGTTATCCGGAAGCAAGGCACCCAATACCACACCCTGTACTCCAACTTTTTTACAAAGATCGATGTCCTTTTTCATGATGTCGATTTCACGGGGGGAGTAAACAAAATTCCCTCCCCGAGGCCTGATCATGACCATAACAGGGATATTCAGATGCTGATGGGTAGCGATGATGGTTTCAGCTGATGGTGTTGTGCCGCCAATATTCAGGTTAGTACAAAGCTCAATCCTGTCAGCGCCCAGTGATTGAGCTTTTATCGCTTCTTCAATACTTTCAACACAAGCTTCGAGGATCATATAAACATATTTTAGCTGTTAAATTACCAGAATGACAAATATTTAGCAAACATTGAATTATTCAATTGATTTCCGGGTTTTATAAATAAAGCTACTTTTTATCATGAGACCGTTCAAAAGAAGAGATTTTTTAAATACACTTTATGCAATTCCATTATTTGGATTTCTCGCGGGATGTTCAGGGAAAAAGAAAGATGTTGTTCCAAAGCCGGCAACAGTATTGAAAAAGGATCCTCAGGCTCTGGAATTGAGCAAAGCGATGTCAAAAGAGCAAGTTCATGCCATGCTCAAAAAACGTGCGGAGATGATTATGGAAAAATCACATAATTGTGCGCAAAGCACATTTTATGTGCTCTCGGAACAATTTGGTCTTGGGGGTGATGATATATTAAAAGCCCTGACACCCTTACCCGGTATGGCTGAGCGCGGCGATACCTGTGGCGCGATGACCGGAGCATTGATGGCAATGGGTCTTATTTATGGCAGGGAACGACTCGATGATTGGGACGCGTACCGTGCTTCACTGATACCAACCAATAAATTTTGTGAAGAGTTCAAGGAAAAAATGGGGAGTACTTTATGTTGCCAGATCCAGGAAAGGGCATTTGGCAGGAGCTATAATCTCATGGACCCTGAAGATTTGAAGGCCTTTCAACGTGCCGGTGCTACTGCCCGATGTACCAAGGTTGTTCAGAATGCCTGTGTAATTGCTTCAGATATTATTCTTCAAACCAAGGATCATTCGTGAGGTGGTTATGCTAAGTCATTGGTCACTGTTCAATAGTCACTGGTCGTTGGTTGAATATCAAAAATCAAATAAATCCCAATAGCCCGAATTTCAAAAACTAAATGGGTTTTGGATATTCCGGATTGAGTTTGGGAATTTTATCGTAATTTGGAATTTGATTTTCAGGGCTTTTGAAGACCTTGAGTTTATACGCAGAGTAATTAATAATCTTCATGTGTTTGCAGTTGTTGACATAGAAACCACCGGAGGCGTTGCCGCGCGCAACAGAATAATTGAAGTGGCCATCGTTCTGGTGGATGGAGGAAAAATCATCGATACATACGATACGCTCATCAATCCTGGAGAGCGACTTCCTCCTTTTATCACTTCTCTCACAGGCATCACGAACGAAATGCTCAGAAATGCTCCTTCTTTTGAACAGGTAGCAGCCATCATTAACGATAAAACCCGCGACAAGGTGTTCGTGGCCCACAACGTAAATTTTGATTATAATTTTGTAAAACTGGAGTTTGAAAGAACTGGCATCCGCTACGAACGAAAAAAACTCTGCACGGTGAGGCTGTCCAAAAAAATATTTCCGGGTTTTCGCTCTTATGGCCTTGGTGCGCTCACGACCAACCTGGGTGTCCATATCCGCGACAGGCATCGGGCACTGGGTGATGCAGAGGC
>CAYZWN010000003.1:36014-52952 GCA_964482185.1 uncultured Roseivirgaceae bacterium | reverse complement strand
GCTCCGTATCCCATCATAAAAGGATCGTAACCCCAGGGTGAGCCCCACATTGGCGAGCCCATTCCCATTCCCATTCCCATGTAGGGAAATGCTCTCCAGGACGGGTTGGAATACATATTATTTGTATTACGTTGGCTCATCTGCTCTCTTTTATTAAGAGCAGCATAGTCGATTTGATTTTTGCTGATTCCTGATTCTGTATCTGGGTTTGCAGCGTCATAATTTTCTATAAAATAATCATCACTTCCGTACCCTTTATTGGCAACAACATTATCTTGTACATCAATGGATTCAGTTGCTTTGTATCGAGCAATATATTCAGGATTGACATTTTTGGCAGAATATACTTCTGTTGATTTGGAAACCTGGTTGTAGGAAGGACTATTGGTTATTGCAGAATTTTCAGCTAATGAAGCTTTCTTTTCAACTTTAACCTTCTTCCTGTCCGATTTATTGAAATACATGTCATCGTATTCCTGAGCATTTGCTGAAGAAAATGACAATAAAATACCCAGCGCTCCCGCTGCTATTGTAGTAATTCTGATTGATTTAAGCTCTCTCATGATCTCTTATTCTTTATTTCGTGCTTAATGGCTCTAAAGATAACGATATTTTAAAATACTTAGTTATTGTATTTGCAAAAACTTAATTTTGCCAATCTTATCAGTGAATGTATATAACAAAGTTCATACCAAATTATTGTATAAATGAGTAAAGGATTGCCAAAAAGGTCGGAAGATTATTCTGCCTGGTACAATGAGTTAGTGAAAAGAGCTGATTTAGCTGAGAATTCAGCAGTTAGGGGCTGTATGGTCATCAAGCCATACGGCTATTCAATCTGGGAAAAAATGCAATCAGCCCTGGATAAAATGTTTAAAGATACCGGCCATGTAAACGCATACTTTCCTTTATTTATACCCAAATCTTATTTGAGCAAAGAGGCAGACCATGTTGAAGGGTTTGCCAAAGAATGCGCAGTTGTCACCCACTACAGACTCAAGAACTCACCAGATGGCAAGGGGCTTGTTGTTGATCCTGAAGCTAAATTGGAGGAAGAGCTAATTATAAGACCAACCTCAGAAACATTGATATGGAATACATACAAAAACTGGATTCAGTCTTACAGAGACTTACCTCTCCTCATTAATCAATGGGCAAATGTTGTTCGATGGGAAATGCGCACCAGATTGTTTTTAAGAACTGCTGAGTTTCTCTGGCAGGAAGGGCATACCGCCCATGCAACGAAGGATGAAGCCATTGATGAAACTTTAAAGATTCTGAACGTTTATGCAACATTTGCTGAGCAATTTATGGCTGTACCTGTACTTAAAGGCATTAAAACTGAGTCTGAACGATTTGCCGGTGCCGTGGACACATACTGCATAGAAGCATTAATGCAAGACGGCAAGGCACTTCAGGCTGGCACATCACATTTCCTGGGCCAGAATTTTGCCAAAGCCTTTGATGTAAAATTTGCCACTAAAGAAGGAGGCCTTGACCTTGTCTGGGGCACATCATGGGGAGTCAGTACACGGCTTGTTGGTGGGTTGATAATGGCACACTCTGATGATAACGGACTGGTATTGCCTCCAAAATTGGCACCCATTCAGGTGGTAATT
Organism: uncultured Roseivirgaceae bacterium; assembly: GCA_964482185.1. Lineage (GTDB taxonomy): Bacteria > Bacteroidota > Bacteroidia > Cytophagales > Cyclobacteriaceae > JAAUQL01. Next base: position 51,333 of record CAYZWN010000003.1, on the reverse strand, counting down.
GTCCCGATTGTCAAAGACAAGGATCAATACAACCTGATTGACCAAAAGGTGGCAGGGATCATGGATAAATTAATAGCAAGGGGGATTTCAGTACATTATGACAATAGGGATACCCATAAACCAGGTTGGAAATTTGCTGAATACGAGCTAAAAGGGGTGCCAATCCGTTTGGCAATTGGCCCCAGAGACCTCGAACAAAATACGCTTGAAGTTGCAAGAAGAGATACACTTACCAAATCCATAGTCAGTATCGATAATATTGACCAGCTTATTGAAAAATTATTGACAGAAATACAGGACAATTTATTTCAAAAGGCGCTAAAATTCAGAGAAGAAAATACAACTGAAGTGAATTCATTTGACGAATTCAAGCAAGTTCTGGAGAGTAAGGGTGGTTTTGTAAAAGCACATTGGGATGGTACTGCCATGACCGAAGAGATGATAAAAAGTGAAACCAAAGCTACCATTCGTTGCATTCTACTCGATGATCAGGCACAAAGTGGTAAATGCATATTTACGGGAGCGCCATCCAGGCAGCAGGTAGTTTTTGCAAAAGCATATTAATGTGAAATTGTTAATCAGGAATTTCTTACATTTGGATCAGGGGATGTGCTGAATTATGGATTGGATAACGCTGATATTATTATTGCTGGCCGGCATCGTTCTGGTGACTATTGAAATCATTTTTGTACCCGGCACCACTATACTTGGCATCATTGGGGTGGCATTGGTTGCGTTTGGTGTAATTATCGGGTACAGCAAGTTTGGCCCCCAAACCGGAACAATTGTTTTACTAGGTACTATCGCTATTGGGGGCAGTGTGATATTATTCAGTTTTAGATCTGAATTATGGAAAAAATTTTCCTTGAAGGACACCAATAGCGGTAAAGTAAATGAAGATATAAAAATAGAACACCTTTTGGGCGCCGAGGGTGTCACATTGTCGGCATGCCGGCCATACGGTAAAGCAGAAATATATGATACCACTTATGAAGTTAAGACAATGGGCATATATCTGACGCCAGGCGTTAAAATTCGGGTAATAAGAATAGATACAGATCATAAAATATATGTTGAACAAGTAAAAGAAAACTAATATGCAACCGATGATGATTTTAATTTTATTGTTTTTGGGGATTGTATTCCTCTTCATTTTTCTATATTTCATTCCAGTAAACCTCTGGATCACAGCCATTTTTTCTAACGTGAAAGTTGGGCTTTTTGAACTTGTAGGAATGCGAATAAGAAAAGTTCCACCAAGTCTTATTGTTAACTCGTTGATCACGGCCGTAAAGGCTGGTCTGGATATTACAACCCGAGAATTGGAAACTCATTACCTTGCCGGTGGCAATGTTCCCACAGTTATCAAAGCATTAATCTCTGCCGATAAAGCCAATATAAAACTGTCTTTCAAACAGGCAACGGCTATTGATCTCGCTGGCCGGAATGTTTTTGAAGCAGTTCAAATCTCAGTTAATCCAAAAGTAATCACCACACCACAAGTGGCAGCCGTAGCGGCTGATGGAATTCAATTGATTGCAACAGCAAGGGTTACCGTGCGAGCAAATATTCAACAATTGGTAGGAGGAGCCGGTGAAGATACCATTCTTGCGAGAGTCGGGGAAGGAATAGTGACCTCAATCGGTTCCGCAGACTCACACAAGGAGGTACTGGAAAATCCGGATAAAATATCCAAACTGGTTCTTCAAAGAGGATTGGATGCCGGCACCGCTTTTGAAATTCTGTCCATTGATATTGCGGATGTTGATGTAGGAGTAAATATCGGTGCAAAACTGCAAACTGACCAGGCCGGCGCTGACCTGAAAGTTGCAGAAGCCAAAGCAGAGGAAAGAAGAGCCATGGCTGTAGCAGAAGAGCAGGAGATGAAGGCCAAATCTCAGGAGGCCCGGGCCAAAGTTATTCTTGCAGAGGCTGATATTCCAAAAGCCATAGCCGATGCCTTCAGATCAGGTAACCTTGGAATAATGGATTATTATAAGATGCAAAACATACTCGCTGATACGTCCATGAGAGAGTCCATATCCACAGGACCTGGCGCATCCGGTTCGAAGGGATCGAAACCAGAAGGCGGTAGTAGTCTCAAAGGAAAGTAAGGCAATTGACGGCAAATCACCGCACGCACTTAGACAAAATAGAGAGCCGGAATTTTTCGAAATTCCGGCTCTTTTTGTTTGTGATATAATCATTGAACATACGTAGCAACGCAGGCCCTTTGTAATAAATAAAAGCTGATATTTTCAAGTCAACCTTGAATAATACCATTTTTAGTGCCATCTGTCAATCCAAAAATTTCTACCGGCCAATAAACATATCCTTGAATTCATTAAAAAGAATTATTCTAAAGGTTTAGAATAACGCAAAAATTATCCATTTGCATTTCATACATTTAGAAAAAGGAAATATTTATTATGTGAAAAGATTTTGAAAAAAGAAAAAAAAGTATTTTAATAGCATTGAAATATTTATATTGTGATCACAAAATCTTTCGAAGCTAAACCTACTAGGGCGCAACAATATTCAATACATTGATATTTTTTTGGTTGTTTGGTTGATGTTGAAAAGGGGAGACACTAAGTTTCCCTTTTTCATTTTATTTATCTCCTTTTACTAATCATTTTTTCAGGCACATGTCAATCATAAGTTGTACTTTTATAAAAAATCACGCCCTAAAAGCGCATCTGTTATGAAAAAAATAAATATTCCGAAATTAGTTCAGGACGATCCCTGGTTACAATCATATCAGGATGAAATTGCCGATAGAATAAAAAGATACAATGGAATTCTAAAGGATATTCAAAAGGAATGTAAGACCCTTAAAAATTTTGCAAGCGCATACAAGCGAATGGGCCTGCACTTCAAGGCAAAAGATAAAGGGTGGTATTACCGGGAATGGGCGCCGGAGGCTTATGGATTATATCTCACTGGCGAATTCAACGGCTGGAACCGCGAGGCCAACCCACTCACCAAAAATGATGATGGGATATGGGAGGCATTTATCCCTGAAAGCCAACTCAAGGAAGGCAGCCTGGTGAAGGTACATGTGAAAGCAAAAAATGGAAATCACGACCGCATTCCTGCCTATATTTTCAGGGTCGTTCAGGATCCGGAAACACATGATTTCAGCGGACAGGCCTGGAATATTGATAAAATATTTAACTGGACCGATCAGGAGTTTGATCTTGGGAAAATTGCCAAAACACCAATCATTTATGAGGCGCATGTTGGAATGGCTCAGGAAAAAGAAGCCGTTGGAACCTTTCAGGAATTTACTGAAAATATTTTGCCGCGCATTCAGCAACTCGGTTATAACACCATACAATTGATGGCGATCCAGGAGCATCCTTATTATGGTTCGTTTGGTTATCATGTATCAAACTTTTTCAGCGTTTCAAGCCGATTCGGCACCCCTGAAGACTTCAAATATTTGGTTAACACTGCCCATAATCTTGGCATTGCAGTAATTATTGACCTGGTGCATTCGCACGCCGTAAAAAATTTCGCAGAAGGACTGAATGATTTTGACGGATCGGGCCATCAATATTTTCATGAAGGTGGCCGTGGATATCATAATCAATGGGATTCCAAGCTTTTTAACTATGGAAAACGCGAGGTACAGGAATATTTATTGTCAAATGTAAAGTACTGGATCGATGAATATCATGTTGACGGCTACCGGTTCGATGGCATCACATCCATGATGTATCACCACCATGGAGATTTTATGGATTTTGATCACTACGACAAATACTTTGTTTCCGGTGTTGATTGGGATGCATTAAAGTATCTCCAACTGGCTAATGAGCTGGTTCATCAGGTAAAACCTGACGCCCTTACGATTGCAGAAGATATGAGCGGTATGCCGGGTCTGTGCAGAAAGATTAAGGACGGAGGCATTGGGTTTGATTTTCGCCTTGGCATGGGAATACCTGACTTCTGGATAAAATACCTGAAAGAGAAACGCGATGAGGACTGGAATATTCACGAACTCTGGAGTGTGATGACAAACCGTCGATTTGGCGAAAAAACTGTGGCTTACGCCGAATCGCACGACCAGGCGATCGTTGGGGATAAGTCAGTTGCTTTTTGGCTCATGGATAAGGAGATGTATTACCACATGCAGGTCAGTGACCAGAATTTGATCATAGATCGCGGAATCGCGCTTCATAAATTGATCCGATTATTCACCGCGTCATTAGGCGGTGAAGCATATCTCAATTTCATAGGAAATGAGTTTGGGCATCCCGAATGGATTGATTTCCCAAGAGAAGGAAACAATTGGAGCTACAAATACGCAAGGAGGCAATGGTCACTCGTGGATAACCCGAATCTTAAATATCGGTATCTGAATATGTTTGACGAGCAGATGGTGAATCTTTTGAAAAATGAGCAAATATTACCTGCTCTCCCGGCCAAGCAAATCAACATGGACGAGCAGAATAAGTCAATAATTTTTGAGCGCAATAATCTTGTCTTTGCATTCAACTTTCACCAGAGTCATTCAATTGCAGATTATCGCTTTGGGGGAATCAGCCCCGGAATGTATAAAATCATACTCAGCACCGATAATGAAGATATGGGAGGTTTTGGGCGTATTGATACTTCAATTAATTATCACACCCTCGAAGATGGCCGATTGAGTATTTACTTACCTAACAGAACAGCACTGGTATTGAAGCGACAACCTGAATAAATTTTGGGTAATCTCTGAATTTATTTAATTAGCGCCGTTTTATTGCTCGTTACAGTTTTTTTAGTAAATAATTTTTAACATTAGTTATCAATTTATTCCTTTGGAATAAGTTTTACAGGTGTACTGAATATTTAATGGCTTCACGGCATTCGATCATATTTGCCTTATTCTTAGTGACCTCCTGCCCTTTCCAACATGCTGCCGGGCAGGGTGTAGTGGTGCGGACCTTTCATGACCAGAATCAATCCGTGCCAAAGGAAGTTTATTTTATTTCCGATTCCTTGTCCGCTATTCTTAATGGGCCATACAAGTCCTACTATATCAACGGCAAGTTGGAAAAACAGGGCTTTTATAAAAACAACCTTCCGGACAGCCTATGGACTTTCTATTATGAGCAGGGCGGAGTAAAAATGAGTGGTGCCCTGAAAGACGGGGTTAATCACGGCCTTTGGCAATATTATTTTGAAAACGGCAATCTCAATATGGCCGGTATGATCATAGATGCAGGCAGAGAGGAAAATTGGAAGTATTATTATGAAAACGGCAATATAAAATCTGAAGGCCAATACTTAAAAGACAAAAAAAACGGCATTTGGAATTACTTTTATGAAGATGGCCCTTTAAAAGCACAGGCATATTTTGAAAATAACAGTGGTAAATACACAGAGTTTTATCCCAATGGAAAGGTAAAAGCTGAGGGCATCAACTCGAATGGTGCCAGCGACAAAGCCTGGGTTTTCTATTATGAAAATGGCAAAACTATGGCCATTGGAAATTATGAAAAGGGAAAGCGAGTCGGGCCATGGATTTTTTATCATGAAAATGGAGTGAAATCAGCGGAAGGAAGCTATGAACAGGGAGCGCAGGAAGGAAATTGGCTTCATTTCCATGAAAATGGAGAAATCAGCTCTGAAGGCTCAATCAAAGACGGAAAGAAGGAAGGATACTGGAAATTCTTTAATAAAAATGGCGTATTCAATGCCGATGGGGTTTTCACAAAAGACGATGGGAAATACAAGGAGTACTATGAAAGTGGTAAGATAAAGGTTGAGGGGAGCATTAAAAATGGCAAAAACCATGGCAAATGGAAGTATTATTATGAAAATGGATCTCCGGAAGGTGAATGCGAATTTGTCAATGGAACCGGAGAATACACCGGCTACCATCCCGATGGTAGCAAAAAGATGAAAGGAAAAATAGCCAATGGTGTAAATGTCGGCATTTGGGAACTCTATGAACAAGACGGAAGGCTTGCAGGATATTACAGACCATATTATGAGGATGATAAGCCGGTATATAAACTTGTTGAGAAGGACGTATCTGATAAAGCTGGCAATACAAAACCGGCCTATAAATATAAAACCTATAAGTCCAGGTATTTTGATCCGGTAATCAATGAATACAATGGTTGGATTATTTCTACCAATCCACTGTCCATGTTTTTGGGAGAGTTGCCATTTTCGCTCGAATATTATGCGGAAGAAAGGCTTGGATACGAGTTTCAAATCAGCATCCTACGCGATCCGTTTTTTACCTCAGCGGATAATGTAAATTTAAACAAAGTATTTGATCGTGGTTTTAGCGTTGCCTTGAAGCAAAAGCTCTATCATCCAGAAGGAAAACTGGGCATGTTTTATTTCGGCCATGAGGTGCGCCTGACCTCACTGAATCACTATGCCAACGTGATTGACTCTACATTTTCAGAAACAAATATCGTTTACCAAACAAATCGAATTCAGTCGAAAGAGACCAGATTTGAATATGCCATGTTTATAGGAGATCGGTGGATGCGTCTTTTTGGAGAACGTTCTAAAAACAACTACACTGGATTTACCATCGATGCCTTCATCGGATTTGGATTTGGGTACCGCCTGTATCAGGAAAAATATGCCAATAAACCAGAATATGATGCCGTTTTCAAAGATTTGAATACATCTAAGTTTGCACTTACACCGCGCCTGGGCATTAGCTTTGGGTTTATTTTTTAAATCATGGCCAGAAAATCAAAATCAGGTATCACTATCTTCTTGTTTAGGCTTTAAAAATTTTGGGCCAATCATTTAAGACCAATCATATAAGACTTGTAATTACCCACCTATATTAAGATTTAGTTTAAATAGGACTATTTTTAAAAAAGCTGATACAGATCATGTTTTCATCACTAATCACCCTTTACATTTGAATTACTTTTTAAGCGATACAACAATTAATTTTTTTAAGCTATAGAAAAGTCACAAAGTGATTGAAGTCTTAAGGGAGGTCGTTCACTTTGTGGCTATTTTTTTTGCCCTCTGTTTTATAATATTTTTTCAGGACGCAAATAAAAAAACCCACAGTCTGCCGTGGGTTTTAAACAACTAAAAATTATTAATTCGCTTAATTTACTGCAGTTTTCTCCTTTTCAAGCAGTATTTCATCAATTGCTTTTTTCAACGTTGCTTTGGGCAATGCGCCCTGAGCCATCTGAGGCTGACCATCAGTTGGGCAGAAAAGCAAAGACGGGATGCTTCGGATACCAAATGCAGCGGCGAGCTCCTGCTCGGCTTCTGTGTCAATCTGATAAATTTTAATTTTTCCGTCATATTCCCTGGAGAGTTCCTCTAAAATCGGGTGTACCATCTTACAGGGGCCACACCAATCTGCATAAAAATCAATGAGGCAAGGCAATTCACCTTCGTACTTCCATTCCTTGTTTTGCTCGTAATTGAAGACTTTCTCCAAAAAGGCTGCTTTTGTTAATTTTTCCATATTCGATACGTTTTGTTTGTCTATTATTTTTATGCCGGCAGATTCAATGGATGATTTACTGCCACCTAAAAAAGCCCCATTTGTCATCGTGAGTACACCGGTCAGTAATAAACCGGCCATTATTCCTGAGAAGATGATTGCTTTCTTTTTCATGCTATTAATTATTTGACAAATATATGAACGATTATTCATATAAACAAACGTTCATATGATTACATCACGTTTCTGCCAAAAAAAAGTTTCTTTGGTTAAACTTTTTATTTTAAATGCCCGTAATTTATCGGACAAATATTCATCTGTATATGAAAAAGCTTTTTGTAGTGCGGCATGCAAAATCCAGCTGGGATAATCTGGAACTTGATGATTTTGACAGACCATTAAATAATCGGGGAAAACGCAACGCCCCTGAAATTGGCAGAAGATTATTTTTGAGAGGTGTGATGCCGGATGTAATGATTACTTCACCTGCAAAACGCGCCGCCAGTACGGCAAACCGGATTGCAAAAGCATTGAAATTTCCAAAGAATAAAATTCACACTGAAAAGAAATTTTATCATGGGAGCATCAACGACTTTGTAAGCGTTTTGCAGAAGCAGGAACATCAACTAAATACCATAATGGTTTTCGGGCATAATCCGGGACTGACAGATCTGGTGAATTACCTCTCCGGATCAGACATTTATAATATCCCGACATGCGGTGTTGCTGAAATCGATTTTAATATCGACAAATGGGAAGAAATTGGTCAACAAAACGGAAAGTTGGTTAGCTTTGACTATCCAAAGAATAGTACAGCAGATTAATTATAATTTATTTCAACGAATTGAAGTTGAGAATAATAAATGCAGAATCTATTTATTAAAAAATCTGCATACTTCATTTAAAACATTATTTTTGCAGCATCTCTTGAATGGTTTTCCTGACATGGCTTTAATGATTTTGTGAAAATAGCTCACTTACCCATGAAGAAGTTATCAGTTTTTATTTTTGTATTATACAGCACCACTATCCTGGGTTATGGCAGTAATTTGCATTTGCTGGATTCGATAGGAACAACCGTAAAAGACGGGTCAAATTTTATTATTCATGAAGTGACGGCCGGGGAGACACTTTTTGGCCTATCCAGAAAGTACAGCGTTAGCACCCAGGAAATACAATCTGCAAATGATGGTTCAGTTACAAGTTTAAGTATAGGTCAGAAAGTATTGATTCCTTACAAACCGAAGCATGCCGATTCCAGTTCAGCCACTCATGTTGTTAAATCATCAGAGACGCTTTTCTCAATATCAAGAAACTACGGTGTACAAGTTGAGGACATTAAAAAATGGAATCAGCTCACTGATAACAATATTTCCGTAGGCCAGAAATTAATCATAGGTCAAGGACAAGCAACCTCCGCAAAAATGGCTGATGCACAGGCGGACAACAGAAAAACGCACAAAGTTGAAGCATCACAGACACTTTACTCCATCTCCAGAATCTACGGCGTGTCAACCGATGAATTAATGAAGTGGAATAACTTAACTTCCAATAGTCTGAATGTAGGACAGGTATTAATCGTGTCTGAAGGAGGCGCATCTTCCAGACCCGAACAGGATAATTCTTCAATGCTGCCGTCCGTAAGCACAACAAGTGTACAAACAACCTCAAAGCAGCAAACACCTGCCAGTGCCGGTGAAAATACGGCGAAAGAAAAAGTTGTAACAGAGACTGTAATCGCACCTGTGGTTTCTGAATCAAAGCAACAAGATAAAATTGAGGCCCCGGCAGAAAAGGTAGTTGAGAAAGGCATGGCCGAAGTGATCGAAAATGATGCCGATACGAAAAAATATCTTGCAATGCACCGCAGCGCACCAATAGGCACAATCATGCAGGTAAAAAATGAAATGAATAATCAAACAGTTTTTGTAAGAATAGTTGGCTCGATTCCCAATACCGGCGACAATTCAAAAGTAATACTTAAAATCTCCAAAAAAGCTTATGACCGTCTGGGCGCTGTGGACAGCCGATTCCCGGTAGAGCTATCATATATACCCTGATAAGCAAAGAGATTGAACAAAAATCAGCTTTTTGAAATACTGGAGGTAAACCATCAACGGTACAACAGTCCGGAGTTCATTACAAGCGATCCGATCATAATTCCACATCAGTTTAAACGACTTCAGGATATCGAAATCATGGGCTTTCTGGTGGCTACCCTTGCCTGGGGGCAGAGAACGACTATTATCAATAAAGGAAAGGAACTTGTCAGACTTTTTGAAAACGCACCTTACGATTTCATGCTTCATCATTCAGAAGCGGATTTGAAAAGACTACTGAATTTCAAACACAGAACTTTCAATGCCACTGATCTTTTATACTTTATACATTTCTTCAATAAATTCTATGCCAGCCATACTTCCATGGAAGAAGTATTTATCCCGGGGGAAGGGGCAGATAATGCCGGCCCTGGAATTGAAAAATTCTTTATGCGTTTTATTTCCGATCCGGATTTTCCTCAAAGAACTGCCAAGCATGTTGCCAGCCCATCCAAAAAATCTGCCTGCAAACGGATTAATATGTTTTTGCGATGGATGGTTAGAAAAGATGACCGCGGTGTTGATTTTGGCTTATGGAAAAAAATCCGACCAGATCAGTTGGTCTGCCCCTGTGATGTGCACGTAGTAAAAGTAGCTAGGCATCTTGGATTGATCAACAGAAAACAAGTGGATTGGCTAGCAGCAGAAGAGCTTACCGCGAATCTAAAATCATTTGATAGCAAAGATCCTGTGAAATATGATTTTGCCCTGTTTGGAATGGGTTTAAATCAAAAAGCCCTGAACTAGTGCCACAATTCAGGTGCTTCCCGCCACCTACTCAAATGCTCCAATTGATTGTCATTGATGTATTGAAGAGAAAGTGCTGTCTCGATAAGCTGTGCGTAGTCACATAATGAAACGAGCTTAAGATTCTTAGCTTCAAAATTTTCATTAGCTATGGGAAAGCCATAAGTAAAAATTGAGACCATACCCAAAACTTTAAATCCCGCGGATGAAAGTGCATCTGAGGCTTTAAGTGAACTACCGCCTGTTGATACGAGGTCCTCAATCACGACAACTTTTTGGCCCGGTACTATTCTTCCTTCGATTGCATTTGCCAGACCGTGCTCTTTTGGCTTCGGGCGCACATATACAAAAGGCAAACCAAGTTTATCGGCCACAAGCGCTCCTTGTGGTATTCCCGCAGTCGCTACCCCTGCGATGCATTCTGCGGTAATAAATCTTCCTTTCACGGTTTCGGCGATTCTTTCTTTTATAAAAGTCCGGACTTCCGGATATGAAAGCGCTACCCTGTTATCGCAATATATCGGCGATTTCCAACCTGAGGCCCATGTAAAAGGGTTTTCTACATCAAGCTTAATCGCCCGTATATCAAGTAACATTTTGGCCACCGCTGCCGCCGTAGGATCGGTCATAAAATCAATTTTTAGTAACTGATCACAAAAGTAAAAAATATGGCTTCGAAACCCGAATATTTTTTTTTCTTGCATTGATTTTTGAATCGACCATGAAAATTTTTATCAAAAATATTCCTGTTGTCATCATTTCGAGACAGGAATTCATTAAAACAAGTGCATACGACCACATTTATGATGGTCCGGCTATGCAATTCACTTCGGATGTATTGGTTGGCGAAGTGCTGGTAAAAAATGCCACACTTACCATCGTTGACCAGTTTTTGATATTTCTCAAACAGAATAAATTCAAAAAACTTCAGGAGATTACATTTCAGGTGGATGATTATGCCTCAGTTGTAGAAAATATTAAAAAGGACTACACAATCGTCAAAGCAGCAGGCGGATTGGTGCTGAGCGAAGGGCAGGTGCTTATGATCTACAGACTAAAAAAATGGGATTTACCCAAAGGCAAACTATCCAAAGGAGAGAAACCAAAAAATGCCGCTGTACGGGAGGTGGAGGAAGAATGCAATGTGAAAGTAATACCGGGAAAGAAAATCTGCCATACATGGCATACCTATAAGCAAAACGGCAGACGCATCCTTAAAAAAACCTATTGGTATAAAATGTATTGCACCGATGCGTCACAAATGAAACCACAACTCGAAGAGAACATCGAGGATATCCGATGGATGAATGAAACTGAACTCAAAGAAGCTTTTTACAATACATACCCATCAATCAGGGACGTTTTCCGGCATTATTATCTTCTGGATTAGTTTTTGCGAAGCAATTCAGGCTCACTTAAACGCCTCCAAGGCTTTGTACTGAAGACGATTTTCCAAACAAATTTTGTGATTCAAGCCTCATAGAAATTGAAATCTCCAGTGACAAAATCACTCAGAAAACTAAAGTGTGTATGGAACATATTTGCTCACGTCACCTCCATACATATGCACCTCACGAACAATAGATGAACTGATAAAAGCAAAAGCAGGAGACGTGATTAAAAAAACTGTTTCCAGACCATTATAGAGATCTTTATTGAATGTGGCAATGCTGTTTTCGTATTCGAAGTCGGTGGTGTTGCGCAATCCTCTCAATATATAATGGGCACGATGATGATTCGCATAGCTTGCGGTAAGCTCTTCATACTTATCCACTGAAATAGTATGGTGCCCGGCGAATCGTCCGCTGATTTTTTCCATCATAAAATCGACAGGAAAATAGCGTTGTTTTTTTGAATTATAGCCGATTGCAATAATGATTTCATCAAAAAGGTTGAGGCCCCGAAGCACAATGTCTTCATGCCCCTTTGTAAACGGATCGAATGATCCCGGGAAAAGGGCGATTTTTTTCATGGTTGCTTAGTTTTTATATAAGTTGGTGGACAACAGGTCGAAATACTGATGTTCCTGCAATTCATCAAATACATATCCAAAGTAAATGCCGGCTGGTCGGTGTCCAAAAACAAGCTGCTTGATGCGCTTTTTAAGTTCGGGAAAATGTTGCGCGGTCTTCGTTAAATATCCATAAATCAACACCTCATCTGTTTCAAGATCAAGATCAAGTTCTTTGGCCACAATCCTGAGAAATTTTGTATAATCACTAAACTTCCTGATTTGATATTGATTGTAAAAAAGGAATTTTTTGTCTTTAAAAACAATCAGGTGCAATCCGAACCGGTCGATGTACATTGCGATGCGCTTGCCTTCGGCAGGGCATTGGCTAAAAATCCCATCGATGAGCGTACTGCTTTGATGGATATATTTGATTTTTTTACCGGGGTAAACATTCGAAAGCATCCGCACTATTGACGACGGAAAGGTAAACACGTTCACAAAATCGAGATACTTATGATAAGTAAGCATGATCTCTTCATCATCAGGAGAAAAAGAGGCATTGATATCCAGGTAGCTCGAAATTTTATTAGCCTCAAAAATTTCATGTGGCACAAAAGAATAATTTCTGTGCTTAATTACAACATTGATAGATTTCCAGAAATTAGCCAACAGTAGATGGTGGTCGTCAAAAATATACCTGATTATTGCAGTTTTTTCTGACTCAGGACTTTGATCAGCAAAAACGAAATCCTCCAAAAGCATTACATACCCACTTTCCAGGTCTGTAATTAAAATTTGAAAATCCTTCTTGCCTATATGCAGAGATAGGCTGTAGAATTCCAGCCTATCGATTTCGAACTTGGGGTCCTTTATTTTTTTTTGAAGCCTGAATGACTTCTGACCGATTTTATCCAATACTATTCCCAGTTTCCGCTAACTGAAGGTTCCGTTCTGGAGCCTACTCTTAGTGCCCTTTCATTTTGGTTTTTCCTTCTTAATACATTTACAGGGCGCGTATCTCTTGCCTCAAATACATCTACCCGAACGTTGCCTTTTAAGATTTTATCAGCGAAAAGTGAAAACTGTTCACCGGATTTCGATTCCGGAAGATAGGGAATTTGCTTTATATCGTTAATTCTGGGATAAGCAATTCTGGCCAGGTCCTGATTGATATTCACTTGCTGTCCTTCCTTGGTATAAACTCTCTCGACAAGGGCATTTTGTTGCGCCCTTACGCGTACTGATTTTCCTGTACTGCTTATCACCGTTGCTATTACATCACCGCGCTTGATTTCTCCGCCTACAGTCATATTGAGATCCTGAAGTGTTCCATTTGCAAGGCTTTTAACCATGTCCCGTACTACAAAAAGTGAGTCCTTTACAGAAACTTCTCCGATTGTATCAATGAAAACTGTAATTTTTTCCTGGCCATAGGCAAGCATTTCGATTTCTTCACTTCTCTGTGTAAGATAAATCCTGCCGGTATCAATGAAACTTATAAGTGTATCAAAATTACCGGTGTATTTGCCGTTCGTAGCAAGGTAGGCTACCTGAGCATCACGGATCATCTTTAGTTTGTTGATGACCAAATTTTCCTGGCGCTCTATGCGCTTGTCTTCATCAATCTTTGATTTGATGTTTCTTATCAAAACGCCAGCCAGAACGATGGCGGCAATAAAGAAGAATATCGAAAGAACTCTAGTAATGACCATTGGGCTAAATATTTTTTTGCAATTATAATTATTTTATGTGTTAAAATGCAATTTATACAAAGCTATTTCATATACTACGGCATGCCTTTGGGATTTCAGTTACCTGCTTTCCGGCGGCCTGAATGACGTTAAAATTCTCAGTAAGAAAATATCCGCTCCTTTCATGGATTTTTTCAATTGCATCAGTCCTGTGAAATAATTGATGGAGGCTGCTTTTTTCAATCCGGACAACCTCAGAAAAATCAATAAACCGCACATCCTGAATGATTTGCTCATTGGGTTTCATTTCAGGATCTATCCCCTTTCCCAACTCTCCAGACAACCTTTTCACACTAAAAAACAACTCCACGGCATGAAGTGGTTTATTGAGATATTCATGGATAAAAAGAAAGTTTTCAACTTCAACGTCCAGTCCTGTCTCCTCTTTAATCTCTCTTTTTAGATTTTCAGGCGCTGAAGCTCCGTATTCCATTCCGCCTCCCGGAGGGGCCCAAAATACTCCTTTTGAATTTAACCCCCTGTGATTTACAAGCAACACTTTATTCTGCTCAATGCAAATACCACAAACACGCAACCGCATTTTATTTCCAAATTGCCTAATAATTTTCTCATCAAGCGTGGGCTTCATTGCCTTCATAATACCTCAAGTTAATAAAAGTAATATTAGATTTTTAAAATTTATAAAATGTCGGGCCTCTATTATGTTTTCTTTCTGATATTTGATGCTGAAAATCAAATTGTCGGTCTTGCCCTTCATATCCTCCATCATTCGTTCTAAATTTCCATACGAGCCCACTTCGGGCCAGATCCGTTTTTTTCAATTGCTGGATGAACTGATGCCCGAATCGGCCAACCAGGTTGATACCATTGCTGTGCGTGGCTATGCAGGTACAGGAAAAACTACGATGATCAGCGCTCTGGTTGAAGTTTTGCCTTTGTTTAATATGAAATATGCCTTGCTTGCTCCAACCGGGCGTGCTGCAAAGGTAATCGCTTCATATTCAGGAAAAAAAGCCTTTACAATCCATAAAATGATTTACCGCCAGGTTGCAGATCCTAAAAGCGGCGAATTGAAGTTTAAAAAGCAAAAGAATTACGCAAAAAAAACGGTCTTTGTGGTTGATGAAGCTTCAATGCTATCAGATGATGCAGGCTTCATGAGCAATGGTCTGCTCAACGATCTTATTGGTTATGTGTTTGAAAATCCGACAAACAGGCTCATCCTGGTCGGGGACAATGCACAGCTTCCGCCGGTTGGAAGTGGAAAAAGCCCGGCATTGGAGCTGAATTATCTCTGTGAGCGCTATGGAATGAATGTCAGAGAGGTTGAACTTGATGACGTGCTGCGTCAGGAGCAGGACTCGGGCAT
>CAYZWN010000003.1:19734-36004 GCA_964482185.1 uncultured Roseivirgaceae bacterium | reverse complement strand
CATATTGTGGAATGCCACCAACCTGCGCAACGCGATTTTCAGACCCGGAGATGCATTTAATTTCCATACAAAAAATTACCGGGACATCTTTAGAATGAATCATGAAAAGCTCGAGGACGGGATCAGATATGCCTTTGAGAAATACGGCATGGAGGAAACAGCAATTATCAGCCGGTCGAACTGGCAGGCAGTTCGTTATAATGAATTCATAAGGAGATCTATCCTTTTCCGTGAAGATGAAATTGAGGCCGGCGACGTGATCATGGTGGTTAAAAATAACTATTTCGTACTGGAACCTGATTCTGAGGCCGGTTTTATCGCCAACGGTGAATTTGCCGAAGTGCGCAAAATCATTTCGTTTGAGGATGCCTTCGGGCTTCGATTTGCCGATGTTGAGCTCCAACTAATCGATTATCCCGATATGAAACCTTTTCAGGCAAAAGTGATTCTGGATACATTGCATAGCAATGCACCTTCTCTTAACCAGGAAGAAAGCCGGGGGCTTTACAATGCTGTCATGGCGAATTATCCGGATATCAAATCAAAGAGAAAAATGAAGGAAGCCATCAGTAATGACCCTTATCTCAATGCCTTACAAATCAAATTTGCATATGCCCTAACCTGTCATAAGTCACAGGGAGGTCAATGGAAAGCAGTTTTTGTCGATCAGGGTATGATACGAGAAGGTGAGCGCGGCCCGGACCATCTGCGATGGTTATACACAGCAATTACAAGGTCTGAAAAAGAAGTCTTTCTGATTAATTTTGACAACGATTATTTCGCTGATCAATAATGGGCTTTGTTTTTATCCGTTATTTGTGATAATGAAAAGATTTAAACATGAATGTTAACCCTAAAATTTCTCTAATCGTTGTTTTCACAGCGCTTTACATTCAGGCTGTTGCCCAACAAGAAAAAGACACGCTCTCCTTCGCGCAAATAGAGTTTGACGTTAGTAGTCATAATTTTGGAGATTTAATTCAGGGTGAGAAAGCGGAATTTGAATTTAAATTCAAAAATGCCGGCAGCACCCCGCTTATCCTTCAAAACGTACTTACAACCTGCGGCTGCACTGTGCCTGACTGGCCGAAAGACCCGATACTACCCTCCGCTGAAGGTGTCATCCGGGTAGTTTTTGACTCAAAGGCCAGGATTGGGCGCCAAAACAAACTCATTACAATCCGCTCAAATTCCAGGGATGGCGACTTTAGACTATCCGTCACCGCTATGGTACTTCCGCGAAAAAAATAATCCGATCAAAGTGTTCTGATTATTCCCAACATCAGAAAAGCCCATCCAGCAATCATCAATACACCGCCAATCGGGGTGATCATCCCAAATTTTGTAATACCCGAAAGACAGAGTACATAGAGCGATCCTGAAAAAATAATTATACCAAGTGTAAAGGCATAACCTGCGTAATGATAAAAGGAATGATTTTGATGCATCATGATGATGCCGAGCAGTATCAATGCAAGGGCATGGTAAAACTGGTATTTAACCGCAGTCTCAAAGGTATCGAGTCTGCCCGAAGTTTCCAGCAAATCCTTAAAAGCATGAGCGCCAAACGCACCGATTATGACGCCTAAAGCACCAAACACAGAACCCGTGATAAGAAATAGTTTATGCATGATATTTATTGATTTATATTCACTCTTGGACCAAATATTTTACTTCCGACGCGG
Organism: uncultured Roseivirgaceae bacterium; assembly: GCA_964482185.1. GTDB lineage: Bacteria > Bacteroidota > Bacteroidia > Cytophagales > Cyclobacteriaceae > JAAUQL01. The sequence continues at coordinate 34,319 of CAYZWN010000003.1, read as the reverse complement.
ATCATTGTGCTGCCCTCCTCAATTGCGAAGGCATAATCATCACTCATCCCCATTGATAGTTCTGACAAATCCACATTGGCAATTTTGTAACCAGATTTTACCTGGTCGAAAAGTTGCTTTAATCCACGAAATTCCTGTCTGATTTGTTCCTGATCATCGGTGTATGTCGCCATGCCCATCAGCCCGATAATGCGGATATTTTCCAGTTCTTTCAGCTCTGCGCTTGCAAGTAGTGCTGACAGCTCGTCTTCAGACAAACCGAATTTATGTTCTTCACTTGCAATGTGGATCTGAAGCAGGCAATTTATCACCCTGTTGTGCCTTCGCGCCTGCTTGTTGATCTCCTGAAGCAATTTCAGGCTGTCCACCGCATGAATAAGATGGATGAATGACGCGATGTATTTTACTTTGTTCGTCTGAAGGTGACCGATCATATGCCACCGGATATCGCCAGGTAACAAAGCTGGTTTTTCGCGCAGCTCCTGCACTTTATTTTCACCAAAATCCAGTTGACCGGCTTCGTAGGCTTCCCTGATCAATTCAACCGGTTTGGTTTTACTTACCGCAACAAGTCGGCAATTTTTGTTTTCAAGAAATGTATTAAACTCAATGATATTCTCTCTGATACTCATCCGCAATAAAATGTCAACTTTATGGTAAATTAAAACTCTTCGACCAGAAGCTTATAAGAAAACGAAAAAAATCGACTTAGTTCACAAAAAAACATATTTCAATTAGAAAATTGAAATGCCTGCGGCATGGTTTTTTTTGTAATTTGCGGCCAAAATTTTAAAAAAAATGATTTTATGAGAGCAGCAAGTAAAAAGTTTTTGTATGAATATTTAAACACCGAATCGCCTACCGGTTTTGAGGTGGAAGGTCAAAGAGTCTGGCTGGAGTACATAAAAAAATTTTCTGACGAATACATAACAGACACTTACGGATCGGCGGCGGCCATCATCAATCCGGGAAAAGAATACAAAGTTGTGATCGAGGCACACTGCGACGAAATCTCCTGGTTTGTCAATTACATTTCCAAAGAAGGTTACATTCACGTGATTCGCAATGGCGGATCAGACTATGTGATTGCCCCATCCAAGCGGGCGCGAATTCATGGGGAAAGCGGCATGGTGCCTGCCGTCTTTGGGTGGCCAGCCATTCATGTGCGCGAAAATCGCGAAGAAGGCGGCAAGATGAACGTTGAAACTGTGGTGCTTGATTGTGGCGCTGCCTCAGATGAAGAAGTAAGAAAAATGGGCGTGGATATCGGATCGGTGGTGACATTCGACGATCAGTTGATGGAGTTGAATAAAAAATGGCTCGTTGGCCGTGCACTGGACAACAGAATTGGTGGATTTATGATTGCCGAAGTTGCCCGGATGATCCATGAAAAAAAGGTAGAATTGCCATTCTCACTTTATGTGACAAATGCTGTCCAGGAGGAGATCGGCCTGCGTGGCGCAGAAATGATCGCGCACAAAATCAAGCCAGATGTGGCCATCATCACCGATGTGTGTCATGATACAACTGCTCCCGGGTACAACAAAATCAAGCAAGGCGACCAGCGCTCCGGTAAAGGTCCCGTCTTATCATTTGCACCGGCCGTGCACAACAATGTGCTCAAAATGCTTTTTGATGTAGCCAAAAATAAAAGAATTCCATATCAGCGTTCAGCACTGTCAAGGTTTTCGGGTACGGATACCGATGCATTTGCGTATTCAAATGAGGGTGTGGCCTCTGCCCTGATTTCTTTGCCATTAAAGTACATGCATACCACAGTTGAAATGGTTGACCTGGGTGATATTGAAAATGTGATCAAGCTGATTTACGAATTTCTCATACAACTCAAAGCGGGCCACGATTTCAGGTATATCAAATAGAGTGTACTGGATTGAATGTTCTTCGGGCGTGGGGTAAACAATAACGATCCCGCGCCTTTTCTTATCTGAAATCCAACTTAAAACCAACAAGTTGCATGTGGTCCCAAAAGGCAGGATAGGATTTGGCAACAACCGAAGGCGCCATGATTTTTATATCTCTGATGGCTGCAATCGGAGCAAAAGCCATGGCCATCCTGTGATCATCATAGGTTTCGATTTCCAGGTTAGGCGTCATATTCAAATTTTCGGAGGGAATAAGCTCCCAGGCTTTTTCTTCAATCTCCTCGAGTTTGGCGCCAATTTTTGCCAATTCATTTTGCAATGCAGCAATACGATCAGTCTCCTTGATTCGAAGGCTCCCGAGCCCTGTGAATTTTCCATGAATCCCTTTAGCCGCACATACAACAGCAACAGTTTGTGCCAGATCAGGACAATTGCTGAAATCATACGACAGTTCACGCGCTGTTTTTGTTTTAGTAAGTAAAAGCCCATTGTCATCAAAATCTGTCTGCACGCCCAATGGCTTCATGATTTCGATAATTTGCTTATCTCCCTGAAGAGAATCCTTCCTTAAGCCTTTCAATGCAATTTTTGCTTCTTTGGCAAGCGCGACAATGCCGAACCAATAACTCGCCCCGGACCAGTCGGACTCGACCGTAAAAGATGCAGGCTTGTATCCTGTTGGGTCTATTGTGATGGTATGATCTTCACCAAATATGATATTCGCTCCGAAATTTTTCATAAGCTCCAAAGTCATTACCAGGTATGGCTTGCTGGCAACTTTTCCGGTAAGATGAATCCGAAGCCCTTTTGGCAAAATTGGCGCAAGCATCATGAGTGCAGAAATATATTGACTGCTCACATCGCCCCTTATGGAAATTTCATGATTTTTCTGATCCGAAAACCCTAATGTTTCAACAGGAGGAAAGCCTTCGCTTTTCAGATAGCGAACATCTGCACCAATTTGACGCAAAGCATCCACCAATATGCCGACGGGGCGTTCGCACATTCTTTGTGTGCCCGTAAGTATCTTCTGCTTGCCTGTGAGGGCACAATAAGCCAGTAGAAACCTCATGGTTGTGCCGGCGTCAAGTACATCGAGCTCCTTTTCACTACTTTTCAACAAGCGAATCATGGTTTGCGTGTCGCGGGCATCTGATAAGTTATGCAAATTACCCCCCACAAATGCATTGATAATAAGGGCACGATTGCTCTCACTTTTCGACGAAGGCAATGGTATTTCAGTTGGCAATAAATGCTCTTTACCAATGATGCATACCGATTTTTGTGGAGACATTGAAATTACGTGAAAATATTTTGTATTATGTCAATATTATTTATAACTTTATGAATATATTGAAATTGATTTCAAACTTTTGGCACGAGTATTATGTCTTTGAATAAAGAGTGCTTTTTAAACAACCATCATCATGAATAAAATCTTTAAAACTGCTTCTCTTGTCACCTCCGGAATCATTGTCGGAGCACTCGTCCGGAAATTTGCTTTCCAGGATTTACAATCGTTCAAAAAATCATTTCCTGATTCAGTCAAAAGCGTCAAAGATCTGTTTAATAAGAGTGCTTCTTCTGAGGACATCAATAATTATTTTGTATAGCTGACAACTGCTTGTTTAAATATTCAAGCGATTTCCGAACGTCCTCGGCGCTAATTGGAATGTTAACAGAACAGTCGCCTATGGTGTTAAGGAGAGAACTGTTGATCTTATCTCCCTCATTTTTTTTGTCTTGTTTTGTTAAGCCGGCAATAAGCTCCATATCGGAATGGGGTATCTCCCGGAACAGGTACTCTTTTATGATATAGTTGCACACCTCCTTTAATTCATCCCGGGACAAACTGAGTTTTTCAAAAGACAAGTAGGCCTCACAGATCATACCCATTGCGATCGCCTGGCCGTGCAGCAGTTTTTGCCCGGGCTTATCCAGGTAGAAACTTTCAATCGCATGACCAATAGTATGCCCGAAATTGAGGATTTTCCTGAGGCCTTGCTCTGTGGGATCTTCGCGCACCACCTCATATTTTATTTCCACCGAATGGTGCGTCAATGCTTCCAGATCAAGGGCTTGAAATGGTCGGGCAGAAATCTCTCTGAATTTTGCGCCATCCCTGATCAGGCAATGTTTGATTATCTCGGCAAATCCTGATTTCAATTCGGCTTCAGGCAAAGTCTCAAAAAAATCAGTATGAAGAAATACCTTAACCGGATCCTGAAAAACACCTACATGGTTTTTATAGCCCATGAAATCGACCCCAAGTTTGCCACCAATACTCGCATCGACCTGGGCCAACAAAGTGGTGGGAATATTTATAAAAGCTATACCCCTTTTGTATGTTGCCGCGCAAAAACCTCCCATATCTCCAATCACACCACCGCCAAGATTCACAAGCAGAGCCTTCCTGTCAAACCCATGATCGGTCATCGACTTCCAGATCAACTGGCATGTATCGAGGGTTTTGTGTTCTTCGCCACTTCGGATTTCGATCAAAATATGTTGTGGCAGACCATTCCTGACTTTCGGATAGCAGAATTTCCGGGTATTGTCATCTACCAGAACAGCAACTTTTGAATATTGGTTTCCGGTAAAAAAATCGATGAGATCAGTTACAATCTCCCTGCTAAATACAATGCTATCCGGCAGTTTCATTCAAACTCTCGATGGGGGTATTCATAATATATTCCTGCCTTCTGATCGAAGCGTCGTGGATCAGTTTAAACAGATCCCACATAAACTCCGGATTCAGGCCCAGTTCCTCAGCCCATTTGTTTCGGGTTTCGGATATTTCCTGCCATCTGTTTTTTTGGAAAACCGTTACATTGTTCTGTTTCTTATAGAGCCCCATTTTTTCAACGATCTCCATGCGTTGTGACATGACCTCAAAGAGCTCCCTGTCAACATGGTCGATTTGCTCCCTGAGCTCACCTAAAACGGAGATAAAATCACGGTCTTGTGAAGTGGGCGTTCTGTACTTCAGATTTTTTATTATTGCACCAAGCGCCTCAGGCGTTATTTGTTGTGCGGCATCGCTCCAGGCATGTTCCGGATCTCTATGGGTCTCGATAATCAAACCGTCATAATCCAGGTCCATGGCATTCTGGGCAATATCAAAAATAAGCTCCCTTCTGCCACCAATATGGCTTGGATCACATATTAATGGCATGTCAGGCATTTGTCTTTTCAATTCCAGCGGTATCTGCCAGACCGGCAAATTTCTGTATTTGGTTTGCTTGAAGGATGAAAACCCCCTGTGTATCGCGCCGATTTTTTTCACTCCAACATTGGTAATCCGCTCGATGGCTCCGAGCCATAAAGCCAGGTCGGGGTTAATGGGATTTTTAATCATGACGGGTACATCGGCGCCGCGCAAAGCTTCCGCAATTTCCTGAACGGTGAAAGGATTTGTGGTTGATCTGGCACCGATCCAGAGTATGTCGATATTGTGCTTTATGGCTTCATAAACATGCTTGGGTGTCGCTACTTCTACTGCGAATTTGAGTCCTGTTTCTTTTTTCACATTCTGAATCCAACGGAGCGCCTCCTCGCCAATACCCTCAAACTGATTAGGCCTGGTGCGTGGCTTCCAGATACCAGCACGAATAATTTTCACACCGACTTCCTTGATGCGCCGGCTGGTCTCGAGCAATTGCTCTTCAGTTTCTGCACTACAGGGCCCTGCCATGATCACGTGCTTTTTAATCCCCATTTCCCAGGATTCAAGGGTTTCTATTTTCATTGTTTTGCTGATATAATTATTTAAATTCGGCCCAATTTTGAAGAGGACATTTTATGAAACGAACTAAAGGATTTTCATGCACTTATGAACTCTCCTTGTTTGCCGTTGCATTTGAATTGTGCAAATTTGGTAAACAAAAAGAATTTTTTTTCCTGTCAACCTTAATCATTTACGGATGAAATCCCCTATCTCATTCGCGAATACATCGATCGCCTTTTCCTACAAATCGGATAAAGAACTGAAGAAAAGCCACCTGCTCTTTTCGTCGATCAACAATCCACTTTTATCAAAATTGGGTGCGAATATCGTGAAATTAGCTTTGAAAGTAAAATTCCCTGTCAAAGGAATTATCAAAAACACGGTTTTTCAACAATTCTGTGGCGGCGAAACGATCGATCAATGCGATGCAACCATCGCCAGGCTGGCCAATTACAATATAAAAACCATTCTCGACTACGCGGCTGAGGGTGACTCCGGCGTCAATAGTTATGACGTTGCTGTGGATGAGATTTTAAAAACTGTGACAAAAGCTGCAGGAAATCCAAATATCCCATTTAGTGTATTCAAGCCCACCGGTATTGCCTCGAAAAACCTGCTGGAAAAAATACAATCAGGAGCAAACCTTAATGTCAGGGAGGCAGATGAATACAAAGTCATCAAAGCCAGATTCGATAAAATAGCCAGTGCCTGCTATGAAAATAATGTGCAACTCTATATCGACAGTGAAGACAGCTTCTACCAGGACCCGATTGATACCATGGCCTACGAACTCATGGCGCGGTACAACAAGAAGCAGGTCATCGTATTTAATACTTACCAGATGTACCGTGTAGGTATGCTTGAAAATCTCAAAAAGGCTAACGAGGCAGGCCGTGCGGGGGGTTATCGCGTTGGTGCAAAACTGGTTCGAGGCGCTTACATGGAAAAAGAGCGCGAACGGGCAGAGGAAAAGGGCTACCCCGATCCGATTATGCCTGATAAAAAAAGTACGGATAAGCAATACGAGGATGCTTTGCGCTGCTGCATCGAGAACATCGACTACATGGAACTTTGCTCCGGAACGCACAATGAAAACAGCAACTACCTGCTGGTGGAACTCATGTCGAAACACAATCTTGAAAACAATGATCAAAGAGTGTTTTTTGCCCAACTATTCGGTATGAGCGACCACATCAGCTTTAACCTGGCCAAGGCCGGGTACAATGTTGTGAAATATGTGCCATTCGGACCGGTTGAAACTGTGATGCCCTATTTGTTCAGAAGAGCTGAGGAAAACACCTCCATTGCCGGCCAGAGCAGCCGTGAACTGGAATTAATCAAAACGGAGCTTCAGCGACGTAAAGCGTTAAAAAAGCAAAATCAATAGTTCGGAGTTTATTGCTTTTTACAATTATTACAGGCGTTAAAGACCGATCGAAAATGTCTGAAATTATTTAGGTCTGGCACTTTTATGGCTTAAATTCGCCAAATTGAAACATTATCGTAATTTCGCACATCAGTTGTCTCAATTAAGATCATAATTAAAATATATTACCATGTCGGGAAAACAGAAAATCACAGTCGCATACGGCGATGGCATCGGACCGGAAATTATGCAGGCCACCATCGATATTCTCATTGCAGCCGGAGCTCAAATCGAAACCGAGGTTATTGAAATCGGGGAAAAGGTATTTCGAAAAGGCATATCAACAGGTATCTCAGACGATTCATGGGAAACCATTAAAAGAAATAAGATATTTCTGAAGGCCCCCATTACTACCCCGCAGGGTGGAGGCTTTAAAAGTCTGAACGTTGCAACACGTACCACCCTTGGGCTTTTTGCCAATGTGCGACCTTGCCGCTCATTTTTCCCTTATGTACCGACAAACCACCCGCTCACTGATATGGTGATTATCCGGGAAAACGAGGAAGACCTATACGCAGGTATAGAGCATCAGCAAACCAACGAAGTGGTGCAGGCCCTGAAACTGATTTCAAAGCCGGGCTCAGAAAAGATCATCCGCTATGCTTTTGAATACGCACGCGTCTATGGCCGCAGGAAAGTAACCTGCATGACCAAAGACAATATTATGAAGCAGGTTGATGGGCTATTTCATAAAATTTTTAATGAAGTGGCCAGGGAGTACCCCGAAATCGAACACAATCACATGATCATAGATATCGGGTCTGCCATTATCGCCGACAGGCCACATTCGCTGGATGTGGTAGTTACCGAAAACCTCTATGGCGATATTATCTCAGACATTGCCGCTCAGGTTACCGGATCAGTCGGACTCGGGGGGTCTGCCAATATCGGTGAAGATTTTGCCATGTTCGAGGCAATACATGGCTCTGCACCCGATATCTCCGGTCTGGATATTGCCAATCCTTCAGGGCTTATCAATGCCGCATGTATGATGCTCGTGCACATCAATCAGCAAAAAGTAGCTGAGAAAATCAAAAATGCATGGCTCAAAACCATTGAAGACGGCATTCATACTTCCGACATCTATAACAAAGATTCGCTCCGCAAAGTATGGACACAGGAGTTTGCAAAGGAAGTGATCCTGCGGCTTGGACAGGAACCTGTCAGGTTGAGGCCTGTTTACTACAAGGAAGATGTTGCCATGCGGCCGATAAAAATTACAAAAAGACCAAAAGCTGACAAAGTGCTGGTAGGTGTTGATGTCTTCCTGGACTGGGATGAAGATAAAAGAGATCCCAAGGCATTGGGCGCAAAAATTAAATCGGTTGACATTGCCGGATTGAAACTTCAGATTATCACCAACAGAGGTGTCAAAGTATATCCTGATGGGCATCCTGAGACTTTCTGCTCTGACCACTGGCGTTGCCGGTTTATGAAAGACGATGCTGTGCAGACCACTCATGAGGAAGTTTTGAAACTGCTGAAGGCAATCAATGATCTTGGTCTTGATTTTATCAAAACAGAACATATGTACACCTTCGATGGAGAAATTGGATATTCTCTGGCGCAGGGCGAATGAAATCAGACCTGGTATCAATAGATTATATTAAATTACTGAATCATAACTAAACCTGGCTGGATAAAGCAAAGCCGGAAATCCGGACAATAGGCACCCAAAAGTAGCGCGGTTGATAGCAATATGTTGATTTTAAAAACCATAGCCCTTATTGTATTTTACTTTGGATTTCCGGTTGTCATCATATATGCAACCCAAAAGTTCAGTCTGTTAAACAAAATCGGAACCGTGGTACTGGCATATATCTTCGGGCTGCTCATTGGAAATTCCGGTTTATTCCCACAAAAGAGTGATGCGCTGCTCATTGAGCTGAAAGGAAAGGCCGGCTTACCTGCCGAAAAAGCCATGCAATTGTTTGAGCAAGGCATAATCAGCGCATCAGACCTGACTGCTAACCGCATCGCCACAATCCAGGATCTGTTGATTTCGGTTGTCATTCTGCTGGCCATTCCTCTGTTACTGTTTTCTCTGGAAATAAAAAAATGGATTAAAATTGCGCCTGGCGCATTCCTATCGTTGATACTGGCGATTTCATCACTTATAGCAGCGATTCTCATTGGCAACTTTTTCTACAAAGACCTGATCCCTGAATCATGGAAAGTGGCAGGTATGCTGGTGGGCTTATATACCGGTGGCACGCCAAATCTCGCAGCGATCAGCACAGCGCTCAAAATTGATGCGAATACTTTTCTGCTTACGCATACCTACGATATGATATCAGGGGCTGTGTGTTTGGTTTTTTTGATGACTGCGGCTCAAAGGGTTTTTAATCTTTTTTTGCCAGGTTTTGATAAGAAATATGTCGATTCCGGTGCGCTGGAAAAAGTGACCTATGACGAAAGCGTAGATAGCTTTGTTGGAATCCTTACCAGGCTGGGAATCATTGAGGTTATGAAAGCCTTTGGATTTTCCTCAATCATACTTGCGATAGGAGGCGGTTTGGGCATGCTGGTTCCCGAACACAGTCAAACCATAACCGTTATTCTTTCGATAACGACCCTGGGCATTTTGTTCAGCAACTGGAAAATCGTTAATCGCATCGAATACAGCTTTCAGTTTGGTATGTACCTGATCATCGTGTTTTCATTGATCGTAGCATCGATGGGAAATTTGTCAGAAATATTTCACATTGCCCACCTCCACCTGTTCAGTTATGTGGTTTTGGTTCTATTTGGATCCATTTTTATCCACGTCAGCCTCTCAAAAATATTCAACATCGACACCGACACGACAATTATCACCATCACGGCGCTGGCTTATTCACCGCCCTTTGTACCTGTCGTTGCAGGAGCCCTGAAAAACAAAAATATCATTATTTCCGGCCTCACCGTCGGAATATTTGGCTATGCCATAGGCAACTATCTGGGTATTGCCATGGCTTACTTTTTAGAATAAAAATGCTTGAAAATAAAAGCCCAAAACCCATACCACGGCGGCCTGATAGTGGTAATGAATTGCTCAAGCCAACTTCTGAAACCATGGCTTTTTAGTTGCTTTTTTAGCTGAATAAAAAGCCTTGCTGCCTCCCAGTTTTCAGTGAGCAGCGCCCAGCGCAATTCATATCGAATACGCCGTAAGAGCGCCATGTCTTCTTCAACGGACCTGTTGAGGTGTATGGCTTTTTCGCATACTTTAGCCGTGCTGAGACTATGTGGGTTTTTTCTGAGAAATTGCCTTGAAGAAAGTGAATCGTTCAAAATATGTTTCTGCACTAAGACCTGATCTGAAAAGCAATATTTGTAATCCCGCGCAGATCGCACCCAAAAATCAAAATCCTCATAGCTCAGGTTTTCGTCATAACCTCCAAGCGCTTCCAGCACCGCTCTGCTCATCATCATGGATGGCGGGGAAATGTAGTATTTTTCCAGCAGCAACGCGTACAAATCGCCTTCGGCCACATCATCTGACAATATCCCATCTGCGCCACGCTTAAAATGAGAACCTGTTGATTTTCCGGACTCATCGAGCATTTCCACATCACAAAAGTGTACACCATAGTCTTCACCCATCGTCCTGAGCCGCTCCACGCCGGCTTTTATCCGGTCAGGCAACAACACATCATCCGCAGCAAGGTCGATAATGTACTTGCCAGAGGATTGCCTGAAGGCGGCGTTGAATGAGCGGCAGTTGCCGATGTTGTTTTCATTTAGAAGGACTTTGAACCCAAGCTGAGATCCCAGCCCGCGAAGTATTGCCTGACTGCCATCAGTGCTCGCATCATCCACAGCGATGAGTTCGATGTTATCATAAGTCTGCTCCATCACAGACCGGATCGCCATTTCAATATACTTTTCATGATTGAAGCACAAACAAATGACGCTTACGAGCGGTTGATACACGGTCTTTTCTTTTATATTTAACGCTGAACTTAATATCAATAATAATCAAACTTAAAGCGTGGCAAAAATAAAAACAGGAGTATTAGTAGTGAATCTTGGTACCCCAGACAGCCCCTCGGTACCTGATGTGAGAAAATATCTTAGAGAATTTTTAATGGACAAGCGGGTTATCGACATTCCGTTCATAACCAGGTGGGCGCTCGTAAATCTGATCATCGCACCCTTTCGGGCACCAAAATCAGCAAAAACCTACCGGGAACTGTGGGAAGATCGTGGGTCGCCACTTATGTTTCACGGCACTGATCTCAAGGCAAAACTCCAGAAAGCGCTGGGAGATGAATACCTGGTTGCATTCGGAATGCGATATCAAAACCCGTCAATATTATCAGCCATTAATGAACTGCTGGACCAACAGGTAAAAAAAATCATCGTTTTACCATTGTTCCCCCAGTATGCTTCGGCCACCACAGGATCGGTGTTTGAGCAGGTGATGGATGACATCAAAGAACGGCTGGTAATTCCTGAAATTGATTTTATCAGCAAATACCCGGATGATGTGCTCATGATCGACACCTTCGCTGAAACCGGCAAAAAATATATGGACCAGACCGGCTACGACCATGTTGTATTCAGTTATCACGGTCTGCCTGAGCGTCAGATCAAAAAGGCCTCTGTGGATGGCTATTGCCAGCTCAGCTCGAAATGTTGCGCATCATACCATGCCAAAAACCAGTTTTGTTACCGTGCCCAGTGTTTCCTCACATCCAGGCATCTCGCCGCCAGACTTGGCCTTAAAGACGAACAATATTCGGTATTTTTCCAGTCACGACTTGGCAAGGACCCATGGATACAACCCTATGCCGAAGATGAAATAAAGAGGCTCGCAAAGGATGGCAAAAAAAAGATACTGATTTTTTGTCCGTCATTCACCGCAGATTGTCTCGAAACCACGATCGAGGTTGGAGAAGAATTTAAGGAACTCTTTCTGGAAGAAGGCGGTGAGCAATGGCAACTGGTGGAGAGCCTGAATTCGCACGATCTTTGGGTGGAAAGTCTCAAGCAGATGGTATTAAAGAGAACCTACGCAAACTAAGTTCATCCAAACACTTTCCGGTCGGGTAACTTTTTATAAATTCGGATTGAAAATCCTGAATTATGAAAACCTTGCTTCCTTATCTTTTCGCTGCCACTTACTTTTTACTCTTTGCTTGCCGCGATGAGGTTTCTGTAGATAAGCCAAATATTCTTTTCGCCATCTCCGATGACCAGTCATTCCCCCACGCAGGTGCGTACGGCTGCGAATGGGTAAAAACGCCGGCATTTGATAAAGTGGCCAACCAGGGCATCCTCTTCATGAATGCGTACACACCCAATGCAAAATGCTCACCATCCAGGGCGTGCATCATCACAGGGCGCAATAGCTGGCAGCTTGAAGAAGCCGCCAATCACATCCCTTTCTTTCCGGCTAAGTTTAAAACCTATTCTGAAGCCCTTGCTCAAAATGGCTATCATGTCGGTTATACCGCCAAGGGTTACGCGCCGGGTGTTGCCAACGATATGGATGGCAATCCGCGACAGCTCACTGGTAAGCCATATAACGAACATAAAACCACCCCACCGGCCACACATATTTCAGGCAACGACTATGCTGCAAATTTTGAGGCTTTCCTCATGGACAAACCCAGGGACCAGCCCTTTTGCTTCTGGTACGGGTCAACAGAACCCCACAGAGCTTATGAATTCAGGGCCGGTATTGAAAAAGGCGGTAAAAAGCCGGGTGAAATTGATAAGGTTTTTGACTTCTGGCCTGATGTGGATTCCGTGCGCATTGACATGCTCGACTATGCATTCGAAATAGAGTATTTCGACTTGCATTTGCAAAAAATGCTGGACTTGCTGGAATCAAAGGGTGAACTGGATAATACACTTGTGATCGTTACATCCGACAATGGCATGCCCTTTCCGCGCATCAAAGGGCAGGAATATGAGCTGTCGAACCATCTGCCGCTGGCCATCATGTGGAAAAATGGCATCAAAAACCCGGGCAGAGTTGTGGATGACTACGTAAGCTTCATTGATTTTGCACCGACATTTTTCGAACTGGCTAAGACAGACCCAATGGTTTCAGGCATGCAGGCCATGACCGGCACCAGCCTGACGGACATTTTTAACAGCTCAAAGTCCGGACAGGTAACTGCTTACCGCGATCATGTACTGATTGGCAAGGAACGACACGACATCGGGCGCCCCAATGACGCCGGATATCCAATACGCGGGATAGTCCGGGACGGCTTTCTCTATATCCGGAATTTCGAAACCGGCCGCTGGCCCGCAGGCAATCCTGAAACAGGCTACCTGAACTGCGATGGCAGCCCGACAAAAACCGTATTGCTGAACCGGAGAACCAATCCTGAAACATTCAAATTCTGGAACTGGTCGTTTGGCAAAAGAGTCGAAGAAGAGCTTTACAACATCAAGGAAGACATGGAATGTATGCATAATCTGGCCGGTCTGCCTGAGTACGCGGAAATAAAAAACGGTCTGAAAACCCGGATGGAACAGGAACTCATAGAACAGAATGACCCGCGCATGCTGGGCAACGGGCATATTTTTAATGAATACGTTTACGCCCATGAGAACTCACGTAATTTTTACGAACGCTTTATGAAAGGCGAAAAACTCAACACAGGGTGGGTAAATGCGACCGATTTTGAGGCTGGTCCGCTGGATTAAATCAAATTTTTACCCAACGCAGAATTCCCCGTCTATTCCTCAGGTCAGAAATAATACTGAAAGGGCGATGGGGTATAGCGGGATAGAAATATAAGTAACCTTTCACAAAATCCTTGTTTTTGTGGGAATATCGCAGGTTTTGGTTAACATGTTTTACTTATAGGTATAGGCAGATATATGGAGTAGTTCCTTATATATTGCAGATACCTTGAATTTTCGAACCGAACAGTTTTCCTACCAAATTCGTATCTTTGATATATGAGTAGAGAAGAAATAAAAATAGCAATTAGTGAACTCTTGGATAATACTCCTGAACAAGTGCTTCAAGAGGTTTTTGATTATCTAAAATCTGCACAAGGAAAATCAAATGAGTCTGTTTCTCTATCGCAGAACCTACGAACCATTTTAACTGAAGATAAAGAACTGCTGGAAAGATTGGCTCAATGATCTCAGAAAAGGAAGCCTTAGAAATCCATGCTATTCTTATTGAACGGTTTGGCGGATCACTTGGAGTTCGTGATAAAGAACTTCTGGATTCGGCTTTGAACCGACCCTTCCAAACATTTGATGGAAAGGAACTTTATCCAACACCTGTTGACAAGGCTGCCGCAATCCTTGAAAGTATTGTCAAGAACCACCCATTCACAGATGGTAATAAACGAACTGGTTATGTGCTGGCTCGACTCGACCAACAGTGCAACCGGACAAAGACATGGATGACTGACAAGAAGGAAAAAAAGAAAAAGCCCCCGCTTCGCATTTTTGAAAATTTCTGCCCCGGCCTTGGTTCGTGTCCGCACGAACCACCATTTTCAATAAACGATTTACGCCTCTACTCATATTTGGTTTTATCCATGATTCATCATGTTAACCCGCAAAATTCATCTGAATTTTGCGCCCT
>CAYZWN010000003.1:0-19724 GCA_964482185.1 uncultured Roseivirgaceae bacterium | reverse complement strand
CTGCTGCTCCTTCGCGTAAACGCTTCGGCAGAGCGATGCGGGATGATGCACGGAAAATGTGCAACTCGACCAGTTCTTGAAAATTATCGATGATTAACATCAGTTGTGGAATTCCTCAAAATTGGGTAACCACATTTTCTGTGATCGGGGTTAACCCTGCATATGATAGATTCATTAACAGTCAATTACTAAAACAACCACATGGCGTTGGGTTTTCGTGATGAATAATCCGGGTTAACGCTCTCAAAAAAATGAAGCTGGGTTTTGCAGCTATACCGGAAATAAATTAAAGTTGGTTGCAGAACACCTATTGCACTCGTGCACAGAGGAAGAATTGTGATACGCTTTGTATATTTAGCGCAATGAAAAAATACAACTGGAAAATAAAATGGGGGATGGCCTTGATCGTCCTGGCTTGTGTATTGTTTTTACTTATACCCGTAGTGCCATTTTTGAATCTGGATGGTAAAACTAAAATCACGATATCCACGGTGCTCTTTGTACTGGGCGAAATTACATTTTGGGGTGGTGGTTTGCTGGTAGGAAAGGAACTTTTTACAAAATATAAGGCCTATCTCAATCCCAAAAACTGGTTTAAAAAGAAACAAGATTTGGATTAAAACCGATAAAATCGGATTTATCCACCCGGCCATGGTTCGTGTCCGCACCAGCCACCCTTTTCAATAAACGATTTACGCCTGTACTCATATTTGGTTTTATCCATGATTCATTATGTTAACAATCCTGGTTCGTGCTGGCGCGAAGTGCATTAATAAAAATACACACGTTTTGCAAAAGCGCCTGGCTGAAGTATCTTTATTGCTTATGGAAATGCATGACATTGCTCAACTGGCAGCGCGCTACGTCAATACAACCGATCAGCATATTTTTCTAACCGGCAAAGCGGGAACTGGGAAAACCACTTTCCTTAAATATATCATTCAACATACCTATAAAAATACCGTTGTTGCAGCACCGACTGGGATAGCCGCCATCAACGCTGGTGGAGTTACCTTGCATTCGTTATTGCAGTTGCCATTTGGCACCTTTATTCCGGAAAATATTTCCTTATCCGATGCTAACTCCCGGCTCAATACACCCGCTACCCTTTTCAGGGACCGGAAGATGAATTCATCCAAGCGTAAACTTTTACAGGAACTGGAGTTACTCATAATCGATGAAGTGAGTATGCTTCGGGCCGATTTGCTCGATTGTATCGATCTCGTACTTCGAACCTTGAGAAAAAACAGCAGTCCATTTGGAGGGGTTCAGATTTTGTTCATTGGAGATTTGCTACAATTACCACCGGTAGTAAAGGATGTGGAAATCCAATGGCTGAAACCATACTATGAAAGTGTGTTCTTTTTCCATGCGAAGGCACTTCAAAAGACACCGCCAATAAGAGTAGAATTGCAAAAGATATATCGCCAGTCCGATCAGGATTTCATCGATTTGCTCAATCGACTCCGCCACAATGAACAAACGGAAAGCGACCTCACATTTTTAAATAATTTTTACAAACCAGAATATGCTCCCAATGAGGATTCGGGATACATTCACCTCACGACGCACAATTACAAAGCGGATACTATCAATCAGAATCGCCTGGAGCAACTGGATGGAAAACCCTTTATTTTCCATGCTAATGTTTGCGGAGACTTTCCGGAAAATATGTGCCCTACAGTTGTACAACTGCAACTCAAATTGGGCGCCCAGGTTATGTTTATTAAAAACGATCCATCTGGTGAGGGCAAATTTTTCAATGGAAAAATCGGTAAAATCTCCAGCATTGACACTGAAATCATCAAGGTGAAATGTGAAGATGATGACGAAATAATAGTTGGAAAATATACCTGGGAAAATATCCGATATACGCTAAATAAAAGCACCAACGACATCGAAGAGAAGGTTCTTGGAAGTTTTGAGCAATTTCCATTGAAGCTGGCATGGGCGGTCACGATTCACAAAAGCCAGGGACTCACCTTCGAAAAAGCGATACTGGATCTGGAGGGCACTTTTGCTCCCGGCCAACTTTATGTGGCGCTCTCCAGACTCACCTCACTCAAAGGCCTTGTACTTGCCTCTCCTTTGCCTGCTCATCCTCCCGAAATTGATGTGGTTCTGGTGAATTTTTCCAAATCATTTCAAAAAGAAGAAGAGCTTCAGCGTGAGTTGGCCAGCCATCGCAGAGATTTTATAATTAAATTTACCAGCCAGGCTTTTGATTTCACTCAACTTGACAAGGAACTGTACTTTCACTTACGTGGATTCAATAAGGAAGAAAACCGCTCCGTCAAACAGCAATATTTGGATTGGACTAAAAATTTGCACCAATCGATTATTTCGCTAAAAGAGGTCGGGCATAAATTTATCCGTCAGGCAACGAAGATCATCCAAACAGACAATTACATAGTCCCACTTCATGAGCGTATTGCAAAAGCAAAAGATTATTTCCTCCCATTGTTGACTGATTTGAAAGATGAAATTCGAAAGCACAAATCGCAACTCAAGGACAAGAAAAAAATCAAAACCTATATCCGTGAGCTGGAAGAATTTGAGTCTTTGTTATTCAATTATATCCGGCAGATGATGAAACTTAGTTTGTTGGTGAGCAATACCAGGGATAATAAAATATTAACAAAATCCATGTTGCATCAGTCACTGATGCTCCATCCAAATATAAAACCTCCCAAGTCTTCCAAAATAGATAAAACACCAACAGCAGAGATCAGTTTTGAGTTGTTCAAACAAGGAAAAAGCGTTGAGGAGATCGCCGGGGAAAGAGGTTTTGTTGAAGGAACAATACTTGGCCATCTATGCCAGTTTATCGAAACCGGAGAAATTGATGCCGCTAAAATTATTGATGGTGAAAAATTAAAGAACATCATAAAGGTGCATGAAGCAGGCCATGAAAAATCAAGTGAGATTAAGGCCGTTCTTAGTGATGATTATTCTTACGGTGAAATCAAAGTAGCATTAGCCCATATCAGGAGCCTGGCCTCTATAAGTCAAAAACCGAAAACGTAGGCAAATTTTTGAGCAACTGAAAGTCGGCAGGCATTTTTGTTATTTGGAAATGGGGTCAGTGCGGACACGAACCAGGGCGTTGGCTGAGCCAGAGGCTCAAAATATAGGGGTCACTCGGCACAGCCGGGCTACTGAAGGGATACTTAAAATACAAATATCAGTTATCTGCCGGCTAAGCTCCATTTTCCTCTGCCTGGATTTTTGTTAATTTTTCAGCAAATACAAAACCCGCAACAATCTGATAACTGCTATTTCAACATCGGCTCCAGTACCTTCCAGACATTGTCTGCAACGATCTTATGCCCCTCTTCATTCGGATGAATGCCGTCCGGAAGATTGAGATCAGGTACACCCGCCACACCTTCGAGCAGGAAGGGTATTAGTTTTGCCTTGTTTTGTTGAGCCAGCTCAGGGAATATTTTTACGAACGCGTTGCCATAATCCTCTCCCATGTTTGGTGGCACCATCATTCCGGCAATGACGAGAACAGCTCCGGGATACTTTTGCTTCACCCGGTCAAGTATTGACTGGAGATTTTGCTTTGTCGATTCGAGGGGGAGGCCACGCAAACCATCGTTGGCGCCAAGTTCCAGTACAAACACATCAACCTTCTGTCTGAGCACCCAATCGATCCGGCTGAGACCACCGGCGCTGGTTTCGCCGCTAAGTCCTGCGTTGATTGCCCTAAAGTCCGCATTCATTTCATTGATTTTATTTTGAATCAAATCAGGAAAAGCGGATGACGGATCCAGGCCCATGCCGGCTGTAAGGCTGTTTCCAAAAAAAAGAATCACTTTTTCTCCCGATTGCGCCGGTGCAGATCTGAATCCGGCAAGCAAACAAGCCATTATCAAATACTTATAAATAATTCTTAATAGCATACCAGGATGATTAACGGCTCAAAATAGTTTTTATTCCTGCGACAATCAAACAGTATTGGTTGCCGTTGATCAAATTTTTCAAACTAAATCCGGAATTATTCATTTACTTGAATAAAAATCCTTTTATGAGCCCGATTTTAGACATCAGGAATCTGTCAAAAACATTTGAAACCGGTAGCAGAAGCATAACCGTGCTTGATGATATCAATTTTGATATCACTGAAAAAACCAGCATTTCCATTGTAGGCCCTTCAGGCAGCGGCAAAACAACGCTGCTCGGATTGTGTGCCGGGCTTGACCGGCCGACGACCGGCTCTGTCAGATTGCTTGATATGGAGCTCGGTGAACTGAATGAAGACGACCGGGCATTTGTGCGCAATCATTATGTGGGTTTTGTCTTTCAGAATTTTCAATTGCTGCCCACACTTACCGCTCAGGAAAATGTGATGATTCCGCTCGAGCTACGCGGCGGTAAAAATATTTTGTCCAAAGCTACTGATTTGCTCGACCGCGTTGGACTTGCCGACAGGAGGCACCACTATCCATCCCAGCTTTCAGGCGGAGAGCAGCAACGTGTCGCTATTGCCAGAGCTTTTATTTCTGAACCAAGGGTATTGTTTGCGGATGAACCCACCGGTAACCTGGATGAAGAAACGGCAAATAAGATATCAGAACTATTATTCTCAATCAATCGCGAGCTTGGTACGACACTTGTCCTGGTGACCCACAACCTTCAATTAGCCGAAAATACAGGGCGGATACTTAAACTCAAGGGCGGGAAAATTATGGAAGACCAGATCATTTCGCGCTGATGGACAATATTAGAGAGCTAAAACAAAGAAACCCAAAACAGGGTCAGGCCAAATGGATCTGGAAACTCGCCTATAAAGACGCAAAGAAGAACTTCGGCCGCCTTTTCCTTTTCGTTTCTTCCATCATCATTGGTATCGCAGCCCTGGTTGCCATTGATTCATTTAACTACAATCTGCAAAACGACATTAACAAACAAAGCAAGGAATTGCTCGGCGCCGACCTTGAAATTGACAGCAGAAGGAACGCATGGGATACCACATTTCTTCAAAAGGTCGATTCCCTCGATGTAAAAATTGCCGGAGATGCGCGGTTTGCTTCTATGGTCTTTTTCCCAAAAAACAAAGGCACAAGACTCATCCTGGCAATTGCAATAGAAGGAGACTTCCCTTTTTACGGCAATATTGACCTGACCAAAGGTTCTGATATGGTTCCTTTCAGAAATGGCACGGGTGTGCTGATCGATGAAAGCCTGGCCATTCAATACAAAATAGACGTTAAAGACAGTCTCAAATTGGGCCGAAGTACTTTTATGATCTGTGGCATTGTAACCGCTTTTCCGGGCAAAACAAGCATTAATGCCGACATTCAACCTACAGTCTATCTTCCGTTCGAGCGATTGGAGGAAACCGGGCTTATCCAGTTTGGAAGCAGGGTGAATTATCATAAATACATAAAATTTGAGAGCAATCCAGATGTAACAAAAGAAAAATTAACAGAGCTGGCTGATGAATATGACTACAGCATCGATGATGTGGAAGAAAGAAAACAAAGCCTCGGCGAAGGCTTCAGCAATCTATACAAATTCTTTAACCTGCTCAGTTTCGTGGCATTAATCCTGGGGTGTATTGGCGTGGCCAGTTCGGTGTATATCTACGTCCGCGAAAAAAAGTTCGCTGCGGCAGTTTTGCGCTGCATGGGTGCTTCTGGTTGGCAGATATTTCTGGTCTTTTTTATTCAGATTGTAGCTGTTGGCATCATCGGAAGTGTACTTGGTGTATTGCATGGCGTCCTGGTGCAGTTTGTTTTGCCGATGGTGGTAAAGGATTTTCTTCCGGTGGAGGTCGCTACAGATATTTCCTGGTTTTCTGCCTGGAAAGGCATGGGACTTGGATTGATAATTTCAATGCTTTTTTCCGTGTTACCACTGAATAATATACGCTTTATTCCGCCCTTGATTATTTTGCGCGAAAATGCCGGGAAAAGCTCAGAAAGAAGCAAATTCAAATTTTTCATCTTTGCGCTGATCATCCTGTTTCCATGGGTTTTCTCCGTCAACCAGACCGGAAGCTTTCAAAACGGAAGCGCATTTTACGGCTCGCTCGTTTTGGTATTTGGTTTACTTTGGCTGGTAGCCATTGGCCTTATTCAAATTGTAAAGCGCTTGTTTCCACAAAAAGCAGGTTTTGTTTGGCGGCAAAGCCTATCCAACCTTTTCAGACCCAATAATCAGACAATCGTGCTGGTAATTGTGATTGGACTTGGAGCATTTTTGCTTTCGACACTTGCGCTCATACAAAACAGCCTTCTGGGCCAGGTGGAGTTTGCAGGGCGTGGCGAGCGCTCCAATACTGTTTTGTTTGATATTCAGCCATATCAAAAAGATGGGGTGGTGGAGTTGGTACAAGATTTTGACCTGCCGGTGCAGCAATTGGTGCCGATCGTGACGATGCGAATCAAATCGGTTCGAGACTCCACGGTAACACAAATCGAGGAAGATACCACATCAAATATTCGTGGATGGGCGATAAACCGGGAATATCGGGTAACCTACAGAGACAACATTATCGCGTCGGAAACCATAGTAGATGGCACGTTGCAGCCACTCACTGAGGACGACAGTGTATTTATTTCCGTGTCAGATAATCTGCAGGAGGCCCTCAGGCTAAAACTAGGTGATCCTATTGTATGGGACGTGCAAGGTTTTGATGTAAAAACCTATGTGGGCAGTGTGCGTAAAATCGACTGGAGAAGGGTGCAAACCAACTTCATGGTGTTATTCCCCGGAGGGGTACTTGAAAGCGCCCCGCAGTTTTTTGTATTAGTAAGCCGAATTGACGACAAAAATTTATCGGCAGAATTTCAGCAACAGCTCGTTCAGGGTTTTCCCAATGTCTCAGCCATCGATCTCACACTTATCCTCGAAACAGTGGATCAGGTATTTGACAAAATAGGATTTGTAATTCGATTTATGGCGCTTTTCAGTGTGTTGGCAGGATTATTTGTGCTTTCCGGTGCGGTCATCAACAGCAAGTATGCAAGGCTGAAGGAAAATGTGCTGTTGCGAACTTTAGGCGCATCGGGCAAACAACTATTACAAATGAGTGTGATTGAATTCGCCTACCTGGGAGTTTTTGCGGGCCTTGCCGGAAGTCTGCTCGCACTCCTTGCCAGTTGGGCATTATCCGTATTTTTCTTCAATATTCTATTTGTCCCGGACTTATTGTCGCTGGCGCTCACATGGCTTTTGATTGCCTTTTTAACTGTGCTTACAGGTTGGCTGAACATCAGAAGCATTCTGAATAAATCACCGCTGGAAGTGCTCAGAAAAGAAGTTTGACCCGTATCATTCATCGCAAATAACTTACTCTTGTTGTCTGGTTTCGTGATTGACTATGAATGAATCAATCAGGCGCAGGGTTAACCAGATGAGCAATGCCTCACAAGCAGGTATCCGGGAGTAATCATCGACAGGGCACCGCCATGGTTGCCACCGTTCACGGCGAAATTGGATCCCATGCTTTTTTTTGCATGAGTTTCAAAGTTTGGGGTTGGTTTGCTTTTTAAAATATGAAGTAGCAAATAAAAAATCCTTACCCGGCTTTAAGGTTGTATGAAATCAGGCAAGACAAATAAAAATTTCTATTTCAGCAAGATAATCCTGTTTCTTCCCAACTTAATGGAACCCATTCTTTCGAGTTGTTTCAGCAGTCTGGATATTACCTCACGGGATGTATTCAGGTCGTATGCGATTTCCTGATGCGATATCTGGATTTCACTGCTGTCGCGCAGTGTTGCTTTGTCATGGAGATATTTTGCAAGGCGCTCATCCATTTTTTTAAAGGCCAACTGGTCAATGGCTTTCAGTAGTTCCTCAAACCGTTCGGCGTATGTGTTCATCACGAAATTCTTCCAGGTACGGTACTTCAGCATCCATTCATCGGAATAGTCAACTGGTATGGAGAGATATTCTGTATCATCTTCTGCAATGGCTCTGATGGTACTGCGCTGGCCCGACATGCAGCACGTGATGGAAGTAGCACAAGCGTGGCCCGGCTCCAGGTAATAAAGAAAGATTTCGTTCCCCTCTTCATCTTCACGGATGATCTTAATAGACCCTTTAAGCACAAGCGGAATCTGGTTGATGGATTGACCAATATCCATGATGATCTCTCCTGCGGGTATTGAATAAGACTTGGATACCCGCGCAAGTTCATTTTTTAAATCATCTTCAAAAAAAATAGGAAATTTATCTACGACACTTGATTCAACAGCCTGACTTCTCATTGGTGTTATGATTTTATTGAACTATTATTCCCTTAATCTGAATAACAAGGAAATGTTTAAAATTAGTTCAATATAACAGATAAACGGCAAAAAGAGATGAAAAAACTATGTATTGGTTTGTACAGCATATGTTTGAGAAGCTTTCTCTTTGCCGTCAAAACTATCCAGTGCATCCTGCACACGCATTTTGAAATGATCATCACCGATTTTCTGGTGAATTCCTGCAAGCTTAAGTCTGTCACGTACAGGACCAATCACTTCAGTCATATAAAATTCGATACCTCGCCGTTGGCATTCATCTACAATTTCTTCCAAACCCTTGACGGCGCTGCTGTCAATGGAATAAATGGACTGGGCATTAAGCACAATCACCCTGAGTGCGTCTCCTTTGCGGGCGATCATCTGCTCCAGTCTATCTTTGAAATAGTTGATATTGGCAAAATACAACTCCGAATCAAACCGGAAAATCAATGCATCCTTTCGCTCAATGGCTTCCGGAAATCTGGATAAGTTCCGATAGTAATTCGAATCGGGTAATTTGCCCAACTCAGCCAGATGTGGGTAGACACTCCGGTGAATGACCAGGCCAATAGATAAAATCACTCCGGTAGTGATTCCGATCTGCACACCGAAAACCAACGTGGAGACAAAGGTCATGATCAGCATAGCGAAATCCTTTTTATTGCTTCTGAATAAAAATCGGGGCGTTTTAACATCGATTAGCCCATACACCGCCACCATGATAACCGCTGCAAGCACCGCATTGGGCAGGTAATAAAACAGGGCCGTAAAGAAAAGTAGCGTCAAACCCACGAGCATCGCGCTGATGAGTGATGACAGATTTGTGTTAGCTCCGGCCATGTCGTTGACAGCCGTTCTCGAAAAGCCACCTGAAACAGGAAACGCATGAAAAAGGGAACCGATGATATTGGCGAATCCAAGCCCGATCAGTTCCTGATTGGCAGAAACCCTTGCTGACCTTTTTCTGGACTGAATGGCCCTGGCTATTGAAATTGATTCCATAAAACCTACCAGTGAAATGATCAGGGCAAGTGAGAATAGGCTTCTTAGTGTTTCAAAAGGCAGGTCAGGCATGGAGAAAGCAGGCATACCGGCAGGCACAAAACCAACGATTTTTACACCAGCCTTATCAAGCCCGAAAAACGATACTGCAATGATCCCCAGAACGGTTATCATCAATGTACCAGGTATTTTATTATTAATCCTCCTGATAATGAGAACCAGTAAAATACTCAGAATCCCAATAATAAGACTCAGCAGATGTGTTTGGCCGATATGATTTTTGGCCGACATGATAATTTCATGAATCAGGTTGCTTGATGGCATCTGTACGCCCAGAAGGTGCTTTAACTGGCTCAAGCCAATAATAATGGCTGCCGCGGATGTGTAACCGCTGATGACGGGTTGGGAAAGGAAATTCACAAGAAAACCCATCTTAAGCAGGCCAAAAATAAGCTGAAGCGCGCCCACCATCAATGCCAGTAATATGGCCAGGCTAATATATGCTTCTGAGCCCACCTCAGCGAGTTCGCTCACTCCGGCACCGATCAAAAGGGAAATCATGGCCACCGGGGCCACTGATAACTGCCGGGATGTACCGAAAAAAGCATAAATTACCTGTGGGATAAATGCGGCATATAAACCGTAAATTGGTGGGAGGCCGGCAATCATGGCGTAGGCCATGCCCTGAGGTACCAGCAAAACACCTACCGTAATTCCGGCAAAAAAATCACCTCTCAGATCACGCCTGTTGTAATTTGGAAGCCAGTCGAGAATCGGCAGAAATTTTTTTACTTGCACGTTTGTGAATATTGGGCCTGCTAAATTAGGCGCTCAATCTAACGATTTTTGTGATAAGGATTACAAGCCGAGCGGGTAATCTGACACTACATGCCGGTCATGTTTTCTGATTCTACTTCAGCAGAGGAAACAAGGGGTTCTTGTTCTTCTTCTTTTTTTACCTCATCTGCGTGCTCTTTGAAAAATACTTTCTGAAAAATCAATATGATGGAAACACCGCAAAAAATCGAAGCATCGGCGACATTGAAAATTGGCCATAGCGAAAGGTAATCTCCGCCGAATAAAGGCACCCAACTGGCCACCCTCCCTTCCCAGATATCAACGTAGAACATATCTATCACCTGACCATGGAACCAGGGTGTAGGCACATTGGGCGGCACATTACCTTCAAGCAAAACGCCATAAAGCGCACTATCAATGACATTGCCAACGGCACCGCCTAAAATCAGGGCAATGCACCAACTCAGTCCCTGAGGCACACCTTTTTTGATGAGCGTAAAAAGGTAGTATCCGATGCCCACCATGGCGATGAGCCGGAATGTGGTCAGGGCAAACTTCCCAAATTCTGATCCGATCTGAAGTCCGAAGGCCATACCCGGATTCACGGTGTAATGAATTTTGAACCAATCTCCAAACACCGGTATCTCTTCACCAAGGTTCATGTTGTAGTAAATAATCAATTTCACTACCTGATCAATGATGATGATAGTCAGGGTGAGCAGGTAAAATTTCAAGTACTTCATCGTGTCGTTTTTCATCCTTCAATCCGAAATCTATTTTTGTAACGCTCAGAGGTTATTTTGGTTTTACAACTTCGATAATTAATCTGACCTTGTATTCATTTATTTCCAGTTCACGGAAACCAGACAACGTGTTATCAAAAGTGAATTCGAGCGCCTGCGTTTCAGCGCAAATATAGTCTTTGTTCTGCATCACGCTTTCGGTTAATACCGGGTCATCTTCCGCCATCACGATCCGTATTTTGTCCTGAACTTCCAGGCCAAGATCTTTGCGCAGATTCTGTATCCTGTTTACCAGGTCGCGTGCGATCCCTTCTTTTTTCAGTTCATCAGTCACATTGATGTCCAGGGCTACAGTAAGACCTCCCTCCGTTGCGACAGACCAACCGGGAATATCTTCAGACATTACCATTAGGTCATCCTCTTTCAACAGAATGGTATCGCCGTCGAGATTCAGCGAGATTTCTCCGTTTGTTTCATAAGCTGTAATTTCCTCTTGTGAAAGTCCCGAAATCAAAGCGGAGAGCTGCTTCATTTTCTGCCCGTATGATTGCCCAAGTTTTCTGAAGTTTGGTTTTACCTTCTTCACTACGACTCCTGCCGTATTGTCAACATATTCAATTTCTTTAATATTAACCTCATTCAGGATAATATCTTCTACTGAAACAATCTGATTCTTTACTTTTTTGTCAAGAATCGGAATCAGGATTTTTGCCAAAGGCTGGCGTACCTTCAATTTGTGCTGCTTTCTCAGTGAGTGCACCAGCGAAGAAATATTTTGTGTGAGCAGCATTTTTTGTTCCAGATCATCATCAACCAATTTTGGATCGGCAACCGGAAAATCTGTCAAATGCACAGAATCCCCATTATAGGTACCTTCACTGGTTAGGTCAAGAAACAATTTGTCCATATAAAATGGCGCGATTGAGGCTGCCAGTTTCGCTATAGTTACCAGGCAGGTATGCAGCGACTGATAAGCAGCTTTTTTATCGTCATTAAGCATGCCCTTCCAGAAACGTTTTCTGTTTAATCTGACATACCAATTGCTCAGATCATCCACTACAAAATTCTGAATCATCCGCGCAGCTTTGGTTGGCTCATAGTCGTCATATGCCTCATCGACCTGGGCAATGAGCGTATTTAATTTGGAAATAATCCAACGATCACTTTCAGTTCTTTGGCGCATTGGGATTTGGGCATCCCTCCAGTCAAATTCATCGAGATTGGCATAAAGCGCAAAAAAGGCATATGTATTCTGAAGCGTTCCAAAAAACCTGCGTTGTACTTCGACAATCCCATTGATATCAAATTTCATGTTGTCCCATGGATTGGCATTGCTGATCATGTACCAGCGCGTTGGGTCAGGACCGTATTCAGCAAGGGTTTTAAACGGATCTACCGCATTACCCAAGCGCTTTGACATTTTATTGCCATCCTTGTCCAGGACTAAACCATTTGCGATCACATTCCGGAATGCGACATTGTCAAACAGCATTACTGCAATCACGTGCAGGGTGAAAAACCAGCCTCTGGTTTGGTCCACACCTTCTGCGATGAGGTCGGCCGGAAACTTCCTGCCGAATAGCTCCTTATTTTCAAATGGATAGTGCCACTGGGCATAGGGCATGGAGCCGGAGTCAAACCATACATCAATCAGGTCTGGTTCGCGCATCATTTTTTTTCCGGAGGGCGACACAAGTACTACCTGATCGACAAAGGGTCTGTGCAGGTCAAAATCATCCGGAATCTGTTCGGCCATAAATCCCGCAAGGATTGCCTTCTCAACTTCGGCTTTCAGCTCTGCAATCGAGCCGATGCAAATTTCCTCTTTGCCATCTTCAGTCCTCCAGATTGGCAGCGGTGTGCCCCAGAACCGCGATCTGCTCAGATTCCAGTCAACCAGATTTTCGAGCCAGTTGCCAAAACGGCCTGTGCCGGTCGAAGCGGGCTTCCAGTTTATGGTATTGTTAAATTCAACAAGCTTTTCTTTGAAGGCAGTTGTTCTGATAAACCAGGAATCCATGGGATAATAGAGGACCGGCTTATCAGTTCGCCAACAATGCGGATAGGAGTGCACATACTTTTCAACTTTAAAAGCTTTGTTTTCTTCCTTAAGCTTGATGGCAATGAGAACATCCGTAGGTCTGTAATCAGGATCATTTTCATCTTTGCCCTCATAGTTTTTCACATACATACCTGCAAAGTCGGTGATCTCTTTCACAAACTTGCCCTGCTTGTCCACGATCGGCACATCATTGCCGTTTTCATCCCTGACCATGACACCGGGTATCCCGTGTTGTACACTTACGCGGTAATCGTCCGAGCCAAATGTTTTGGCGATATGGACAATGCCCGTTCCGTCTTCTGTCGAGACAAAATCACCTGCAATCACGCTGAGTGCCGGGGCCTGCAATGGCACAAAAGGCAATAGTTGTTCGTATTCAATGCCAATGAGATCCTTGCCCTTAAATTCATCAATAATGCTCCAGGGAATCAGCTTGTCTCCCGGCTGGTACCTGTCAAAGCCAATGTCCTGCGCTTTAGGATTAAAATGCGCACCCACCAGATCTTTGGCAAGAATCACATTGATGTGCTTGAAAGTATATTGATTAAAGGTTTTGATTTTTACATAATCAATATTTTCTCCAACGGCCAGCGAGTTGTTGGCGGGCAATGTCCATGGCGTGGTGGTCCATGCAATAAAATAGTCTGCCTCTGTACCCTTGATCTTAAATTGAGCTATGATAGAGGTGTCTTTCACATCCCTGTAAGCTCCGGGTTGATTCAGCTCGTGCGAGCTCAGTCCGGTGCCGGCGGCAGGAGAATACGGCTGAATGGTATAGCCTTTGTAAAGCAGCCCCTTCTCGTGGAATTTCTTTAATAAATACCACAGTGTTTCCATGTAGTCCCGATCGAAAGTAATGTACGGGTCGTCCAGATCGACCCAATAGCCAACTTTCTCCGTGAGATCATCCCACTCGCTTTTGTACTGCATCACCGCTTCGCGGCATTTTTGGTTATATTCCTCGACGGAAATTTTCCTGCCAATATCCTCTTTGGTAATGCCAAGCAGTTTTTCAACCTGCAATTCGACCGGAAGTCCATGTGTGTCCCAGCCTCCTTTTCGCTCGACTTTGAAGCCTTTAAGGGTTTTGTAGCGGCAATAAATATCTTTGATAGCCCTGGAAATTACATGATGAATGCCGGGTGTTCCATTGGCTGAAGGCGGCCCTTCATAAAAAGTAAACTCAGGACATCCGCTTCGGTTGGACAGGGAAGCCCTGAAAATATCGTTTTTTTTCCAATAGGTCAGAATTTCTTCACCGACCTGTGGCATGCTCAGATTTTTATACTCTTTGTACTTCACTTTTAAAAATCCTGTTCTGTTAAAAATTAATTTAAGCCCGTTCTGCTTCCCGAAGGTTGTTTTCCTGAATTGCTATCAACTTGCGGTCAATTTCCTCATCATCGTCTTCCTGATAAAATTCATCGTAATGCTCGATGAGCGGATGACTGTCCTTCTTTCGCTTTCCATCATCGAACACCATCAGCAGGGCCGGCAGCACGACCAGGTTGGCAAACATGGCAATGAGCAGGGTGGTGGATGTGAGTACACCCAGCATGATAGTGCTGATGAATTGCGAGCCGCTAAAAATAATGAATCCTGCAAAAAGGATGACCGAAGTATAAATCATACTGGCGCCTGTTTCCCTTATGCTCTTACTGATAGCCAGCGGAACAAAAAAATTATTGGCAAATAATTCCTGCCTGTATTTTGCCAGGAAATGTATAGAATCATCAACTGAAATACCGAAAACCACACTGAATATCAAAACTGTACTCGGTCTGAGCGCAACGTCAAAATAGCCCATCATGCCGGCGACCATCACAAGTGGGATAATATTTGGAATGAGCGAAATAGCAATCATTTTTGGATTTTTAAATAAAATGCCCATTATGATCGCAATGACTAAAAAGGCAAGTACCAGACTTCGCTGTAGATTTTTTACTAAAAATTTGTTGCCCTTTACAAACAACAACGTTGTTCCCGTGGCTTTGGCTTGAATATCCGTGTCGCTAAATAATGCGTCAATTTTTTTATTTACAACCCCTTCAATAAGTGAGTCGAGCCTGACAGACCCGATATCAGCAACTTTAAATGAAATGCGCATCTTCGACTGATCTTCATTGACAAATGATCGCAAGGAACCGCTATCATCACCACCGTCCGTGAGATATCTCAAAATGAAATTTCGGTCAGCTTGCGTGGGTAAACCGTAATAATCGGGATTGTTATTATAAAAGGCCTGTCGCGATGCCTTAAGCATGCTTATGATTGATACCGGCCTGGAGATGACATGTTCCAGAGAAAGTGATTGCTCCAACTCATTTACCTTATCCAGAAAATTCTGACGCAATACACCCTTTTTCTTCCCTGCATCTACTACGATCTCCAGAGGCATGATGCCGCTGAAATTTTCTTCAAAAAAGGCAAGATCTTTCTTGACCTGGCTGCTCTCCGGCACATCATCTACAATATAGGTTACGGCCCGCAACCTGGTAACGCCTATGATGGCGATCACAATCAGCACGCCCGTCACAACAAAAACGCGATACCGGTGACGATGCACCAAAAGGTCAAGTGTTGTAAGTGCAAAATCAAGCGCCTTGAATTTGAGATGCTTCAGTTGCTTGCCATTGGGCTTTGGCAGGTAACTGAACACAGCAGGAATGAGTATGATGCTGACCACAAATGTAGCCATGATATTTATACCTGCCACCAGACCAAATTCCTGCAAGTCTTTGATGCCTGTAAAGATCAACACAAGAAATCCAACTGCTGTCGTGGAATTGGTAATGAGCGCAACGATGCCTACTTTCCGGATTACGTGGCTGAGTGCAAACGCCTTATTCCCGTGCTTATTGATTTGTTGATGATACCTGTTGAGCAGATAAACGCTATTTGGAATGCCGATCACTACAATGACCGGAGGGAGCAAACCTGTCAGAATGGTGATTTTATAATCCAATAGCCCGAGTGTTCCAAGCGACCAGATGACAATCACAACGATAATAATCAGCGGAAAAACAACTGCATCCCAGGATCTGAAGAATAAAAGCAGGATCATTGCTGTCACAAAGATGGAGAGGAAAAGGAATATCATCAACTCCTTCTTTACGCTGCCATTTACTTCTGTGCGGATGTAGGGAAGGCCGACATAGTGGAGTTCAAGACCTGTTGATTCACTGAATGCGTTCGAGACATGTTCAATGTCTTTGATCACCTGATCCCGGTTTTTTGTATTCAGCACATCTTTATTGATGGAAATCAGAATAAAAGTTGCTCCGTTTTCCAAATTTATGATCTGATCGCTGTACAATTTTTGGTTGACAGCCAGCATAAGCATGCTGTCCAGTGCAGGTTGATCTTCCGGAACTTCTTCAAATATCGGCTGTACGTTAAACTTCTTGTTTTCAGTGTCTTTTTTCAACATATGAAACAAGGGGATAGAAACAACCTGAATTACCCCATCGATATGTGTGAGTTCCTCACTGAGGTATTTGAATCTTCTGAAATTTAGCGGGGTGTAGAGGGCTGAATCCTTCAGGCCGATGGCAACAATGTTCGCATCTTCGCCAAACTCCTGCCTGAATTCAGAAAAAAACATCATATCCGGATCGTCATCCGGAACAGGCGTAAAAAAACTGTATGTGAATTCTACATCCTTGGCCTTATAGGCCATAAAAACAGTCACTAACCCTATTGCAATAATCAAGGCAAGACGGTTTTTTAGAACTATGTGAGCGAGTTTATTCCACATTTTTTTAGAGGTGCAAAGGTAAACAAAAATAGCTTTTTCCTTTATAATTCATCGATTTGTTTATCAAACGGTTATATCGAAAACAAGTACAGTTGAACCTGATTGAATACGAGTGAGAGGGTATGGAAATATGCGACCTTCCTTATCATAACCGCCGACAAAAATCCGTATTCTTCCAAAACTTTAAGTATGGTCTTTACATGAAAGGAAATTGCACGAAAGAGTGGGATAAATATGTTGCGAATCAAATGGTTACCATAAATAGTGCTTTTTCAAAGTTACCTTTCCAGATAAATGATGTACTATTCTTACGCTACAACCAATAAAAAATTATTTAAATGGATTTTTAGGCATTTCTTGACATGAGCTAAAGTGCGCCTGCTCCCATCTTAGTCTGTTCCTGTTTATATTTACAAGGTATTCATGGATAAAACCAATGAAATGGGATTGAAGATGAAGGGTTTACTATTTGCATTGATATTTATATCCGCGGCTTTTTTCAATGAGGCCAATGGTCAGCGATACAGGAACCAAAACAATCTTGGTAATGAGGAAATGGTAAAGTTCGTGGCATTGAAAAATGGCGACATTGTCGAATTCAATTGGATAATCAATTCTACCAGAGAGATAAAATCCATCATATTAAAAAAAGGGAATCTTAACTCAAACTCAGTAGAATGGATTACAGTGAAGGAAATTGCTGCGGAAGACAAAAGGTATATCGACTATCTGCCTGATCTTGGCAAAGTTTTCTATAAACTGATTCTGACCGATGATTCGGGAAAGGTTAGCGAATACGAACCGGAATTTCAGGTGAAAAAGGGGTCAACATCCCTGCTATAAAAGTATATGAATAAATTGTGTTGATATTTCAAACATAGCCGGCTCGTCCGGCTTTTTTTTGATTAGCGCGTTGAAATCATCTTTCCAAAGAATATGGCATTCATCATCAATCGGTTTGTGCCATGCCAAAAGGCCCTGAAATTTGGGTCGTCAACAAATCCTACCACTTTGCCTTCTCCAAAGGATGATACAACTACCGCCGGTGTATTCCTGATGCGCTCAATGTTTTCCTGTGATGAATATCCACTCAATAGTGGCTTGTCTGTATAAATAAAAGGATTAACGTGCCGCCCTTTGGAAGGCTCTAGAGCAAATGCTCCTCTTTTAAAAACTGGAAGTGTATTTTGATCATAACCGTATGCGAGTGGGTGCGTAATATCCAGGCTGATTTCATAGATGGCTCCCCCGATCACCTGAGCGCCACGAGCCATGGCGCGTTCTGAATAATTATAAGCAAGAGAATCCAGGGCATATCCTTTCCTGAGAGGCACATCTGCAATATTAATTTTTGATAAAAACCGGATAGCATCGCTCCATGCCACCAATGTCCCTCCATTTTTTACCCAATCAACAATTTTTTGCTGCCCGGCAGCGCTCACATTATTATATGAACCTCCGGGCAAAAGCAGAACATTGTATCTGTTGAGCTTTACATTGTCGAGGTCGCCCGTCTGAATCATGGTCACAAACATATCGTACCGTTCATCAAGCAGGTGCCAGGCCTCGCCTGCCTGATAACTGCTTACCGATTTATCTACCAGCATGGCAATGACTGGCTTTTCCAGGTTTCCAAAGTTATTGCTGCCCAGATCAATGCCTGACTGAGCATAGCCTGATGATATGGAATGGATTTTAACATGATATTTGAGCGCAAAATTTTCGAGCACTTCATAAATATTGTCCGAACCCATACTCTGTATGCCTACCGGAATCAGAATCGAACCTCTTCCAAATGATAGTCCGTCGCGGGTAGTAAAAGGCATATTTGCCACTTTTGTAATCAAACCTTTTTTTTGCAGGGCATTCAATACGGCTGGCGCAAAATACTGATCCCAGCCGATGGCATAGGCATAGCCCTTTCCGCCGATGATCTCTCCAGCCGGAAGCTCAATATTTTCGACTTTTTTGAAGCCTCCGTGCAGCACCTTCAGATCAGGGATCTGTTGCATCTGAACATTGAAAGACAAATCAAAATTCCATGCAGAAACGTCGTAAAACAGGCTATCGGCGAATGTCATATTGCGATCGAATATCGCCCTGATCAATTTATGCTGTCTCTGCGCCATGGGAATAATGAAACTTTTCCCCGGTTCATATTGTATTCCATTTACTGTCCGCTTTTCGGTAAATTCCCATATTTCTATCTCGTGTCTTTGCAGTGCCTGGCCCAGGAGGGACATTCGGGCTGCGTCCTCCTTAACTCCCAGAATAAGTGCGCGGTCCTTCTGCTTTTGAGCCTCCTTTACACTATTTTCAAAAAAAGATCGCTGAAAATCCAGTAACTCCAGGTGGAGCGAAAGGGCTGCATCAATGGTTGAAATGGAGGTGATAAACTGGTTTTTGATCGCAAAAGGAAACGAAAGGTTTCCATTTTTTGTCTCTCTGAGATGTCCGCGGCTGGATGCCTGCTCGAACAGGATACCGATACCACCCTGCAAATCCGGATAAGTAGATCCTTTTCCGGGGTAAAAATCATCGAAATTTTCTTTTGTATAGTATAACCTTTTGTAGTTGTCCAGGGCCGCAGCATGGAACCCGGCGATTTTTTCCGTCAATAATACATTTTGGTCCGGGATCAGTGGATTCTTTCCTGACGGGATTCCCGGCTGAAAAAAGAAGGTCGCATCACTCCCCATCTCATGGTGATCTGTCTGAACATTGGGCAGCCATTCGTGAAATATTTTTAACCTGGCAACTGACTCCGGATGCTGCGCCAAAAGCCAGTCCCGATTCAGATCAAACCAGTAATGGTTGGTTCTTCCGTTTGGCCATGGTTCCCGAAACTCACGGCCATTGGGGTCAGAATTCAGATTCCTCGATTTGTGCTGGTTTACCCATGTTGAGAATCTCTGTAGCCCGTCCGGATTCAGGCATGGGTCGATGAGGATAATGCACTTATCCAGAATTTCCTCAATTTCTGGTCCGGTGGCCGCAGCGAGATGATATGCGATGAGAACGGATGCATTCGCACCGCTCGCTTCATTTCCATGAACGCTGTATCCCAGCCTGACCACAACCGGCATGTCATCAATATTAAGTGATTTTGAAACGTT
>CAYZWN010000002.1:0-54673 GCA_964482185.1 uncultured Roseivirgaceae bacterium | reverse complement strand
GCATGGGCATCAAAGGTTCCCGCACCAACAACAACCTGCCTGCTTAAACCTAATCTTTCAGCCCATTCAGGAGATAAGGTTCCGACAGAAACATCGGCAGTATAGGTATCTTTGTAGAGCCTGTCTCTCAATCCGGCCAATAAAGGGTCAAGTTTTGTAAGAAATGCATCTTCGGGCAAACCACCGAATGACTCATGCCACATTGCCTTGTGCCCGGCCGCGCAACGACTGCGTTTTAGTTGTAGCGGATCGGTATTGCCGGTGAGTAAGGCGGGGATCCAGTCGCAATGCTCAACCCATGAAAAGGCCGCTTTTCTGACCTGCTCATCTTCGCGGATTACATGCAATACTTTGGCCCAGAACCATTCTGATGAATAGATACCCCCTTCGAATTTTGTGAAATCCGTTCCCCCCCATGTTCTGGCTAATTGATTTATTTCATCCGCTTCCTTTACGGCAGTATGGTCTTTCCACAGCACGAACATAGCGTTTGGATTTTCAGCAAATTCCGGGGTCATTGATAGGGGAGTCCCTGCTCTGTTTACGGCGACGGGCGTGGAGCCGGTGGTATCAACAGAAAGGCCAACAATATTTTGCACCACCTCCTCCTTGCAATTAGCAAGGGCCATTTTAATAGTAGTTTCAAGTCCTTCCAGGTAATCAAGCGGATGTTGCCTGAATTGATTTTTGGTTGGATCGCAATATTTGCCGGCTTTCCATCTGGGATAGTGAAATACCGCGCTGGCCAACTCTGTACCGTCATTCGTATCGACTATGACCGACCGAACCGAATCAGATCCGTAATCTACGCCAATTACATATTTCCTTGTGCTCATCTTATTTGGGTTTTATTCATTTCAATAAATTCATTTTAAAAGTATGCTTAAGGCTCTGTTGCTCATTTTTGACCATAATAGGCATTTTTTCCATGCTTGCGCAAATAGTGCTTATCAAGCAATTCCTGGTCGATTTGCGGCACCTGGCTGATATTTAGTGTATGGTATGCCATCTTTGCAACTGCTTCCAATACAACGGCATTATGCACAGCATTTTGCGCGTCTTTACCCCAGTTAAACGGCCCGTGATTGTTGACTAAAACCCCGGGAATAGCAAGGGGATCGAGTTCCCTGAAGGTTTCCACAATCACATTGCCGGTTTCCAGTTCATAGTCAGATGCGATTTCACCGGCAGTAAGCTTTCTTGTGCATGGAATACTTCCGTAAAAATAGTCCGCATGCGTAGTACCCAGGGCGGGAATGGATTTGCCGGATTGGGCCCATGTTGTCGCCCATTGGGCATGTGTATGCACAATGGCGCCGATTTCACTGAAATTGCGATACAGTACCAGGTGGGTGGCCGTGTCTGATGAAGGTTTGTAGTCGCCCTCCACGATTTTCCCGTCCAGATCAACCACCACCATGTCTTCCGGCTTCATGTCGTCGTATTCGACACCACTAGGCTTTATTACCACCAAACCTTTATCCCGATCAATAGCGCTCACGTTTCCCCATGTAAAAATGACAAGATTATGTGCCACTAGATCGAGGTTGGCTTTATAAACATCTTTTTTAAGTTGCTCGAGCATGAAAATACCTTTTTAGTGAAAACGAATATGTTTACCAGAAATAATAATAGAACACCAGCGTAATGACAATGATCACAGCAGAATTGAAAATATCCCAATTGTTATAACTGGCTTTCACATCCGCAATTTGCTCTTTAGAGGCGGATCTGATGGTGAGCCCTTTGATGGCAGCGTAATTTGCCTGGGGCGTCACAAAACTAATCAGGATGATGGCTGCGATGATGATAAAGAAAATAATCACTTCATAGTGCAACCAGTTTGGCGCCACAACAACCCGGTACAATAAGCCATCCGGATTGAGGCTCTCCTTAAAAATACTCAGACCTAACCGGCCCATTCCCAAAACAAAGCCTATAATAAGACCGTAATAGCCTGCTTTTGGGGTGATTTTCTTTGAAAGAATACCAAGCAGGAACACTGCCGCGATTCCCGGTGCTAACAGCGACTGCACATCCTGAATGTATGCGTACAACACCTTGCCCATACCTTTCATAACAGGAATCCACAAAATGCCCAGGGCGACTATGGCAAGGGTTGCAATGCGTCCTACAAACACATAATGCTTTTCTGATGCCTCAGGCTTATATTTTTTGTAAAAGTCAATGGTGAACAGCATGGCAGAGGAGTTAAAAAGACTGGCGAGAGAACTCATCAGGGCCGCCAGAATCCCGCCGATAACGATTCCCTTAAATCCCATGGGTAAAAGTTCTTTGACCAGGGTAGAAAATGCTACATCATTACTGGTTAGGGTGAGCATGCCTTTCTGATTGAGGGCATAAGCAATCATCCCGGGTATGAGGAAAATAAATACAGGTGTCAATTTCAGATAAGCGCCGAAAATTGTGCCTCTGCGCGCTTGCTTC
Source organism: uncultured Roseivirgaceae bacterium (assembly GCA_964482185.1). Lineage (GTDB taxonomy): Bacteria > Bacteroidota > Bacteroidia > Cytophagales > Cyclobacteriaceae > JAAUQL01. The sequence continues at coordinate 52,225 of CAYZWN010000002.1, read as the reverse complement.
ATGTCCCTGCCAGACAAAACCCGCTGGACAATAAATTGATCCGTGCACCAGTACCAAAAACCGATGATGGCTGAGCCAAGCAAAATACCACTCCACGGAAAGTTTGGGTCGTGATGAGACCTGATAAGACTACCCATACTGTCACCATAATCGTTAACCGGAGTAGAGCGGACAATATGCATCAGTTCGCCCCACCCGCCTAGTTTTATGAGGCCGATAGTTAGTATCGCAAGTGATCCAAGCAGAAGGATCGGGGTTTGAAGTATGGAGGTATAAAGCACGGCTTTCATGCCGCCAAATGTTGTGTATAAACCTGTGAGCAGAACAAGTCCGATGGCACTGACCCAGAAAAAGTCAATTTGCCAGGAGCCGATTTGTATTGCATCAATATCAAAAACATCTTTAAAAACAACGCCACCGGCGTATACGGTGACGGCAACCTTAGTTAGAACATAGCTTACGAGCGAAATGATAGACAGGAAAGATCTGGCTTCAGGATTAAACCTGCGCTCTAAAAATTCAGGCATGGTGAATACGCCGCTTCGGCTGTAAAAAGGCACAAACAGCCATCCCAGCAAAAGGATGATCCAGCCGTGCATTTCCCAGTGTGCCATGGCCATGCCGCTTTCAGCTCCGGCTCCGGCTAATCCCACGAGGTGCTCAGAGCCGATGTTTGAAGCAAAAATGGATGCGCCGATGGCGATCCAGGTTGCATCCCTGCCTGCTAAAAAATAATCGGAGGTGTTCTCTTCCTTTTGTTTTAATACCCAAATAATAATCCCTCCAAGGCCGACCAAAAACAGGCCTAAAATGATCCAGTCTAAAGTTGTCATTAGTTTCTGATTTTAAGGTTTAAGTGCATAGTTTATTCTTTGATCAGTATTTCACTATTCGGTCATAATCAATTTGTTTTACATTCCTCTTGAATCGGTAAAGAAACGAGCCCCTTTTGGAACTGTGTGTTTCCTTTTTCGATAATTTTTCCAGTGCGCCTGTTGATGCGAGTTTCTTTCTGAAATTGCCTGCATTAAAGTTTCTCTGAAAAATGGCGTTGTATAAATTATTCAGTTGAGTAAGTGTAAAGAATTCAGGCAATAACTCCCTTCCAATCAGATTATAAGTGGCATGGTTTTGAAGCTTACCAAGAGCCATTTGCACCATATCGTCATGATCGAAGATCAGATAAGGTCGCCTGGTAATCGGCCACCATTTACCCCCTCTGCTTTCGACCAGCCCGGTGTCATGTTCATCTATTCGAATCAGTGCAAAGAAGGCCATAGAAATTACCTGTCCGCCGGGATCACGCATCGGATTTGAAAAGGCGCCGACCTGTTCCAGATAGATATTTTCTAATCCGACGGTTGTTTTTAAAACGCGATTCGCGGTGTCTTCCAGGGATTCGTTTTTTTGAACAAAGCCGCCCATCAAAGACCACATTCCTTTAGAAGGTTCAAAGAGGCGAGGGTAGAGGAGGATTTTCAGTTCATCGTTTTCATAACCAAATATTACGCAATCCACTGCAAGAGGAAATCGCGGTTGCTCGGCATATGAGGCGGGTGTCTTATCCATAGTCAAAACAAAAATAATTTTAATTTTAATATTTACAATTAAAAATAATAACTTTTTCTTTCTTATTTGATTATCAACAACTTCAGGAGTAGTATTTATTTCAGTATCACATATAGGGAAGTATTTTCAGCGGTACTTAAGGTAAATATGATATTTATCAGGAGTGCAAATAAATAACTGATAAAATACCTGTAAAAAACATTTATGATGCGTAAATTGTATCACTTATTAAACTAATTGATAACGATATGGAAGATCTTTTTAAAAAATTCTTGTACACCGGTGTTGGCCTTGTGGCCATGACTGCCGAGAAAATTCAAAAGTCAGTTGACAAGCTGGTGAGTGAAGGCAAACTCTCAATGGATGAAGGCAAAAAATTGTTGGATAAATTGGTAGTAGAAGGTAAACTATCTGCTGAAGAGGGCAAAAAAGTAGTTGACGATTTGGTAAAAAAGGGAAAAATGTCGGCTGAAGATGGTAAAAAAGCAGTAGATGATTTTTTCGAAAATGCCAAGACAAAGCGGCATGAAGTTGAAACGCAGGTTAAGCAAATCGTAGAACGTGTGATAAGCAGTTTTGATTATGCAACAGCAAAGGAAATGACTGATCTGAAAAAACGCGTTGCCGTGCTTGAATCGAAACTCAAAGCCAGCAACAAGCCGGTTACCAAGGCCACGACGAAACCGGCTAAAAAACCGGCAGCGACCAAAGAAGCCGTGACAAAATCCGGGGTTGAAACTGCCTGATATGTAAGCGCCAGGCATAACGTGAGGCTGTCAAAAAAGTGCGAAGAGAAATTATCCTTTGGCTTTTAGGGCGGCCTCATTTATTTTTATAATACTTCAAGCCTGTCATTACTTTTTTTAATTTCGCCAAATTTCTATTCTCAACAGATGCTTTTTAGAAAAACGATTGCCAATATCAGCAGGATCCGAAAACTGATCGAGGTTTTGGTAAAATACGGATTTGAAGACATTGTTGTAAACAGTGGCCTTAGAAGCATTATTTCTCCAAAGAAAAAAGTAATTGATCCCTACAAGGCCGAAGAACAGCATTTTACCCATTCGCGTTGGGAACGCATCCGGCTTATCATGGAGGAGCTCGGCCCCACTTATGTGAAGTTGGGACAAATGCTTAGCAATCGTCCCGATTTGTTGCCGGAGCCATTAATTAAAGAGCTGGAAAAATTGCTCGACAGGGTGCCACCTTTTGAAACGGAGATTGCAAGACAAATAATTGAAAAGGAAATATCCAAATCAATTGATGAGCTCTATCTTTATTTTGATGAAATACCCATTGGCTCGGCAAGCATAGGTCAGGTGCACAGGGCACGGCTCAAAAGCGGGGAAGATGTGGTTGTGAAAATACAGCGCCCCAATGCACGCCGACAGGTTATTGCTGACCTTTCACTGATACGTGAGTTTGTAAAGCTTACAGAGAATTACTTCATCAAGAATGGCATTCTAAATCCCCTGGAAATTGTAGATACGTTTTCTAAAAGCCTTCAAAACGAGCTTGATTACACGATAGAAGCACGGAACCTGGATCATTTCAGAGCCTTGTATTCGTCGGACAAAAATTTATATATACCAAAGCCATACCGCGATTTAACGACAAGGAAGATATTGACTGTTGAATTTGTGAGCGGGTGCAGGGTATCAGACCTGGAAACGATGGAATCCTGGGGCATACATCCGAAAGATATTGCTAAAAAAGGACTGGATATTTACCTGCACCAGATTTTTGATGTAGGAATTTTTCATGCCGACCCGCATCCGGGAAACATCCTGGTAAAGCCAAATGGTCAGATAGCACTTATCGATTTCGGTTTGACCGGTAAACTGATGCAATCGCAAAAATATGCTTTCGCGGGTGTTTTTATCAGTCTGGCAAGGGGGGATGCAAAAAGTATGGCTACCAACCTCAGGCGTCTGGCCATTGATCATGAAATTGAAGACATGAAAGCCTTCGAATATGATCTCAACGATTTGATTCAGGATTTTGCCGTAACACCGGATGAGGACATGGGTGTTGGTGATTTTACTGCGCGGCTTCAAATAATTGCATATAAATATAAACTTCAAATACCAGGTGTTATATTTTTGATATTAAGGTCTTTAGCCATTCTTGAAGGCACCTCTAAAACACTTGATCCGGATTTTGACGTATTAGAGCATATTAAACCCTACGGCTTCAAACTTCTTGCAGAGCAATACAGCTTCAAGAATATTTCAGATGAAGTTGGTTACTCATTGTCACAGGCGTTTGCCTTATTTTACAACCTGCCCCTGGAAATAAGGGATATCATTAAGCAGGTTAGAAAGGGGAAAATATTACTGAATACCCAGCAAGTGGGATTTGAATCATATCGCCGGCAGCTTGATTTTGCCGCCACAAGACTCGTTCTGGCCATTATAATTGGTTCCCTGATTATTTCGGCCGGCCTGAGTTATGGATTATCCATTGGCAGGGATGTGCCCGGGTTTATTGGTATACCTTTTTTTACATTATTGTGCTTTGTTGCCGCCGGCTTCCTTGGCTTCATAGCATTTATAAATGATTTCAGAAGCGGCAGGAATAAGCATTAATAAAAGAACACGAAGAATTGAATCAGTCCGGCGATGCCACCCAGTATAGCGCCAATGACGATTAGTTTGAACTCATCTTCTTTGAAAACAGGCCTGAGAAATGCTTCAAATTCATGATTGGAAAGTGCTATCATTTTTTCACGCAGCACCTGCTCAAGATTGAGTGCATTGGCTGCGTACCCAAATACGTGTCGGATATTCATGGGCAATTCCTGCATAAAGCGGAAGCATGCGATGTTGCGAATCTGGAGAAATAGCTGACTACCTGTTGAAATCTCAACAAGCGGCCTGATGATGCCCGCGGTTTCGTTGATTGTGTTTTCTATTTGCTTTTGCACAATTTCTCTTAGTTGGGTTGATCCCGGGCCCCGGATGATGTATTCAAAGATATTTTCAATAGTGATGATTTTGGAGGCTACCATCTTTGAGTATTCGGTAGAGACTTCCACTTGCCTGCGTATAAACATGCCCTGAACGACCAACTTCCCGATTCTGATAGGATTTAGCGGCCTGAATATCAGTTTGATCGCTAGATAATTGGTGCTATACCCAACGAGGATCCCGAACAAAGGTAATATCCACCATAAAGGCAGAAAATACCAAACAATCATTTGAACCAAACCAAAAATGAACCCAAAATACAAGCCTGATTTCTTAATAAATTTAAATTCTTCCTCTCCACATTTAAGAAACATCTGATTGAGTAATTCCTTGTTTTTTGTCAGAGAACTCACCGAGAGGTATTTTAAATCGAGCATATCATATACATTATCTTTTACCTCCCGCATCATTTCTTCCACTATTAAAGGAAGTCCTTCGCTCACCTTGTCATAAATATTTTTTTTGACAGTTTTGGGAGTCTTATGCCAGATTGCAGGCAGTTTTGCTTCCATTACTTCGTCGATAATTTGCCTGGACAGGTTATCGATGGCAGGTCCCATTTCATTGGCTACCACATCCGGCTGGATTTTGGAAAACTGCACACCTATGTCCAGTAACTTTGTTGTCCAGAGGTCCACGGCGGTTTCGGCCATTTTGCGTGCTTTGGAAGGAATGATACCCTGCCATCCAAAAGGCCGGATGCCAAAATACTTCACCGGATAAAAAGTCATATTCAATGCCAGGACGTTTGTGACCCAACCGACAAGGGCACTTACCACAGGGATGCTTAAATAGGGGAGATATGAGAGAATTTCTTCCAAATTTAGTAATTTAAAAAAATTGAAAGGCGCGAGTGTGAACTTAGCTCATTTTCGTACAAGCATAACGCTTTAAAACTTATTTCTCTGTTTGTATTTCATTTATTTATCTAAATTTAAACTTAAAAAAAATAAAAGCGACCATGATCATTCCACAATTAATACTCAGACAACTTTATACCAACGGAAGTCTCCGTCATTCAGACAGTGGGGTTGTGTTTTCATTAAAAAACAGGCTGGCTGATGCCCGCCTTACTGAAATTGATCAGATAACCATTGACGAGCAGCCGGTAGAACTTGAGAATGTTATCATCAGCCTGGAGGATGGAAGTAAATTCGATAAGAAATCCATAGCAAAGAATGGGCTGGATTTTCGGCTTAAGAGAATTCTGCATGTATTCATACCCAACCAGAACCTGACTGCTGAAAAACATAAAATCAACATCACATTTCATGCAGAACCATTTGGTAAACTGAGTATAAAGGCAGAGGATGCCATAACCGAAGACACAGAACAGATTATAAGAATTCCAAGAAATAATGAGGATGATTACAGTACTGAAATAATAAAGAAGCGTCAGGAATTTATACAGAAATATTCGAAAAAGTCCTTTCATCATCTCTTCAGTTACTCGATAGACCCACAGCTCACACAAGGAAATATAGAAAATTTCACAGGCGTGGTTCAGGTGCCACTCGGATTTGCGGGACCGATCATCGTGGAAGGAGAGCACGCTAAAGGTGAGTTCATTGTACCGCTTGCCACCACAGAAGGCACACTTGTGGCATCGTACAACCGGGGTATCAAAGTATTGAATTTGTCAGGAGGAGCTCTGGTGACGGTTGTGGCAGATGCCATGCAACGCGCGCCGGTCTTCGTATTCAGAGATGCCCGGGGAAGCCGCGACTTTGTAAGCTGGGTTAAAAGCAATTATGAAAAGATCAGAGAGGAGGCGGAAGCAACATCCAGTGTGGCCAGGCTGCAATATATCGACCCATATTTGTCGAATAAGTTTACCTACCTGCGCTTCAATTTCAGCACGGGAGATGCCGCCGGGCAAAATATGGTAGGTCGGGCAACTTTTGCCGCCTGCAGTTGGATACTGGATAATTACAAAGAAGGCGAAATCACAAATTTTTACCTTGAATCCAACCTTGCAACAGATAAAAAAGCATCTCAGATCAATGTGATGCACAGCCGGGGTAAGCGCGTCATTGCCGAAGCAACGATTAAGCGGGATGTACTCGTACAGCATATGCGTGTAGAACCGGAGAAATTAAATTACCATTCGAATATTGCCAACATTGGCGCATTCCTGAGTGGTGCTAACAACAACGGTGCCCATTCGCCAAATGCCATTACAGCCATATTTATAGCCACAGGTCAGGACGTAGCCAATGTCTCGGAATCGTCAGCGGGTATTCTTTACACGGAATTGACTCCTGAAGGAGATCTTTATATTTCTCTTACTATACCATCATTGATTGTAGCAACCTACGGCGGAGGAACCGGTCTTCCTTCACAAAAAGAGTGCCTCGAAGTGATGGACTGCTATGGTAAGAACAAGGTGAACAAGCTTGCAGAAATAATCGGAGCTGTTGCACTTGCAGGTGAGATATCACTTGGCAGTGCTATTTCATCTTCAGACTGGGTTTCCAGCCATGAGACTTATGGCAGAAATCGTTAAAAATCCAGCATAAACTCATTATAGGCATTTTTCAATTCGCGAAGCAGCAGTGGTTCGTCGTTTTGAGTCGCTTGTTCAATGCCCATTTCGAAGGTCGCCCTGGCCTTTTCATGATCTTCCATTTGGAGGTACAGGTTGGCAAGATGGTAGTAAGTCGCTACATAACTTGGATGGTCGTGAATAAGTTTTTCATAAAAATAAAGCGCCTTTTCCGGTTGTTCGGGATTGTATTCTGTAGCAAGTGCATACAGCATAAACGGGTCGTTCGGATCCTCTTCAAGATACTCCAAAAGTTGCTTTATTCGATGTTCATTCATTGCCGATATTGGTTTTTATTTTTTGATTTTAATACTAACTTGGCCCAATCAAGACAAGGGCAATTTTATAACAAAATTCACAAAAAATGAAGATTTTAGTATGTATCAGTCACGTACCGGACACCACGGCAAAAATTTCATTTAAGGACAATAATACAAAATTTGATGAATCCGGCCTCCAGTTTATCATCGGCCCATACGATGATTATGCACTCGCAAAAGCTGTTGAACTAAAAGAGGCGCATGGCGGATCTGTAACCGTGCTGAATGTGGGAGAACCGGCCACAGAACCAACAATTCGAAAAGCGCTTGCAATCGGGGCTGACGATGCCATCCGGATCAATGCAGATCCGGTTGATTCGATGTTTGTGGCGGAGGAAATTGCCAAAATTGCAAAAGAAGAAAATTATGATCTTATCCTGATGGGCAGAGAATCGATCGATTATAACAGTGGTGTGATCCATGGAATTGTGGGGAGCTTGCTGGGCATTCCTTCGTTTTCACCGGTTATGACACTGGATATCAGTGATGGTGTAGCAAAGCTTGCCCGCGAAATTGAGGGAGGCAAAGAGTTTATTGAAGTAAATCTTCCAATTGTGGCAGGTTGCCAGGAGCCGATTGCAGAGTGGAAAATCCCGAATATGCGGGGTATCATGACAGCCCGAAGCAAGCCGCTCAAAGTTATTGAACCACAATCCAATCAAACAGAGCGCTCAAAAATTCTGTCTTATGATAATCCGCCACCCAAGGGTTCCGTAAAACTCATTGAGCCCGAAAATGCGGAATCATTGATCGATATGCTGGTCAATGAAGCAAAAGTCCTGTAAGTATAACATCTTAAAATTTAAAGAAATGGCAATATTGGTATTAGTGGAATGCGCAGACGGTAACATTAAAAAATCATCAAGAGAAGCTGTTAGTTACGCTTTCGAAACCGGAAATATCATAGGAGATAATACTATCATCGCAGTGGTGGCAGGTGATTATGAAGACGATTTACTGGCATCTCTCGGCGAAAATGGAGCCACCAAGGTTTTGAACTTTCCCGGCGAAGACCTGAATATAAATCAGATCGGTGCATTTGCCGTGCTGATTGAAACTGCAATGAAAAAAAATGATGCATCGGTGCTTGTGGCGTCCAAGTCATCTTTTGCCGATAATGTCGCTGGCAGAGTCGCTGGCACAGTGGGTGCTACCATTGTGTCTAATGTCATATCATTGCCGGACGGCTCCAGTGGTTTTGTATTAAAAAAAAGCATATTTACCGGAAAAGCAGTGGCAAATATATCCGTTGAAGGCAAAGCTAAGGTAATCGTCATCAAGAAAAATACCCTTCAAATCAAGGAGGATGGTGCCCCGGCAACTATAGAAAGACCCGCAGTTCAGGAAGGTATTCCGGATGCAGGAAAGATTACCGGAAATGAAAAAGCATCCGGTGGCATATTACTTGAAGACGCTGAAATTGTCGTTTCAGGCGGCAGAGGATTAAAGGGCCCGGAAAACTGGGGCATGATCGAAGATCTGGCAGCGGCCCTTGGCGCTGCAACCGGTTGCTCGAAACCGGTTTCGGATATCGGATGGCGACCGCATCACGAACATGTTGGACAAACAGGTGTAAAAGTTAGTCCAAACCTTTATATTGCCGTCGGAATTTCGGGAGCAATTCAGCATCTTGCAGGCGTAAATGCTTCTAAAGTACTGGTTGCCATTAACAAAGACCCCGATGCTCCATTCTTTAAAGCGGCAGATTACGGAATAATCGGAGATGCATTCGATATTGTGCCGCGGTTAACGAAAAAGGTAAAATCTTTGTAAAATATTTTTTTGTGAATAAAATCAGATTAGAAATTTTAGGACTGTCCTCAAGTCAGTCACAGAGTGGGTCATTTGCATTGGTGCTTGGCGAGAAGCCGGGGAAACGACGGCTGCCGATCATAATTGGAATGTTCGAAGCCCAGGCAATTGCAATAGAGATCGAAAAAATAATTCCAAACCGGCCAATGACCCACGATTTGTTCAAATCCTTTGCCGGGAGTTTTAATTTCACGATCAAAGAGATCATTATTTCAGATTTGAAAGAGGGCGTATTCTTTGCGAAAATTATTTGCGAAAGCGAGCATAAATCCATCGAGATTGACTCAAGACCATCTGACGCCATTGCAATAGGACTCAGGTTTAATGCGCCTATATTTACCTACGAAAAAATTCTGGCAGAAGCAGGGATTGAACTCACTGATGAACTCGAAGATGAGCCTGACATAGAAAAAGAACTGGAACAAATTAAACCCTCCAAAGATCCGTCAACCTCAAAATCTGAGAAACTGAAAGATTTATCCATGGATAAACTCAAAGAGCTTCTCGATAAAGCGCTGGAGAATGAAGACTATGAGCGTGCCGCCAAAATCAGGGATGAGTTAAACAGGCGAAACTAATTATCCCCGATGGATTTTTTAAGGGCATTTTTTGGGCTGGCATTAATCATAGGTTTCGCCTGGTTGTTTTCTCAAAACAAGCGCTCGGTAAACTGGAGGCTGGTGATCGGGGGTCTCTTACTACAAATATCATTCGGATTACTCATTACCAAGGTTGCAGTAGTAAATGCCGGTTTCAGCTTTGTGAGTAAATTCTTTGTTAAAATCATTGATTTCACCAATGAAGGAACCGCATTCCTGTTTGATGGGTTGCTGACCACTGATCAGTTTGGATTTGTATTTGCCCTGAAAGTGCTGCCCACAATTATATTTTTTTCCACGCTGTCAACAGGACTCTACTATCTGGGTGTTTTGCAAAAAATCGTCTATGCTTTTGCATGGGTCATGAGCAAAACCATGCGCTTATCGGGTGCGGAGAGCCTGTCCGCTGCGGGCAATATCTTTCTTGGCCAGACAGAGGCGCCACTATTGGTAAGGCCCTTTATTCCCTCCATGACCAAATCAGAACTGATGTGCCTGATGACCGGAGGTATGGCAACCATTGCCGGTGGTGTATTGGCTGGTTATGTGGCATTCCTGGGAGGTAACGATCCTGTAGAGCAGTCGAAATACGCTACCTTTCTACTCAGCGCATCGGTAATGAATGCACCTGCCGCTATTGTGATGTCCAAAATTCTGATTCCTGAAATGCATTCTGACAATATAAACAGGGATTTGAAAATCAACGCAGAAAAAAATGGGGTAAATCTTATTGATGCATTTGCCCGCGGCGCCTCGGACGGGCTCAGACTTGCCCTCAATGTAGGTGCCATGCTGCTCGCCTTCATCGCAATCATTGCGGCAATCAATTTTGTGCTGAAAGATTTTCTTGGAGAAATCACCGGCTTGAATCAATGGGTGATCCAGTCAACCGGAGGTATATTCGATGGATTTTCCATGCAGTACATCCTGGGAAATATTTTTCGGATTTTTGCCTTCGCGATGGGCGTGGACTGGAATGAAACGCTCCAGGTAGGTAGTTTGCTTGGGCAAAAAACGGTGATCAATGAATTTGTAGCCTACCTCGATCTTTCCAAATTGAATGCAGCCGGTTTGCTCAATGACAAATCGCTGATTATCGCCACGTTCTCATTGTGTGGCTTTTCCAATTTCAGCTCCATTGCCATTCAGATCGGCGGGATAGGAGCGATGGCACCAGGCCGGCAGGGGGATATTTCAAAGCTCGGCATGCGCGCACTGCTCGCTGCTTCATTGGCAACTATGCTCACCGGCACGCTGGCCGGTGTGTTGCTTGGATGATTGCAATCAGGTCCAGGAATAAATCCGGGAACTTCAGCATTTTATTATTTTCTCACCGCTCGGCTGACGCTTGTCCGACTTTTATTTCCGATTACTTTCCCAATTCAAACAATTACCGGTATTTTTGCCGTTTATATCGAAAGTTGTAACAGGCTTTTGGATTTAAACATAAAAGTCAGGCTTTGAACCTGATGAAATAGAAAATGAGCAAAAAAGGAAGAGTTTTGGTCGCTATGAGCGGCGGTATCGACAGTTCGCTTGCAGCGGTGCTGCTACACGAGCAAGGTTATGAGGTCATCGGCATGACCATGAAAACCTGGGATTATGCATCCTCCGGTGGCACAAAAAAGGAAACAGGTTGCTGTAGTCTCGATTCAATCAACGATGCGCGAAGCATCGCGGTACAACTCGGCTTCCCTCATTATATTCTGGACATACGCGAAGAATTCGGCGATTATGTAATTGATTATTTTACAGATGAATACCTGGCAGGACGCACCCCAAATCCCTGTGTATTGTGTAACACGCACATAAAATGGGACGCACTGCTGAAAAGGGCAGATAAGCTTGGTTGTGACTACATCGCCACCGGTCATTATGCCCGTTTGCGCCATGAAAAGGGGAGGTATATCATTTCTAAAGGAATTGATCACCTTAAAGACCAGTCGTATGCACTTTGGGGTGTATCGCAGCAAAGCCTCAGCCGCACCATTTTTCCACTGGGAAATCTGACTAAAATTGAAATCTACGACATGGCAAAGTCCAAAGGGTTCACAGAGTTGGTTACAAAGTCTGAATCTTACGAAATCTGTTTTGTTCCGGATAATGATTACCGCGGCTTTTTAAAAAGGAGGGTGAAAGGTCTTGAAGAATCGGTTGCCGGAGGTGAATTTGTATTGGAGGATGGCACAGTGGTGGGAAGGCATGAGGGCTATCCTTTTTACACCATCGGCCAGCGCAAAGGTTTAGGTATCGCTTTAGGATATCCGGTCTATGTCACTGAAATACAAAAGGATAAAAACAGGGTTATGCTCGGCGCGTTCGATGAATTGTCACGCGACGGCATGTATGTAAACAAGTTGATTATGGGAAAATATGCCGATATTAGAGAGCGTATGGATACCATTACAAAAGTCCGGTATAATGATCCGGGGCATCCGGCAATAATTGAGAAATCAGGGGATATAATGAAAGTTTTCTTCGGAAATGGCGTTAGCGCAATAGCGCCCGGACAGGCGGCAGTTTTTTATGAAGAAGAAGACGTGATCGGTGGTGGCTGGATCATGTCAAGTTTTAATCAGCATGCGGACAGGAATTAGGAACATATTTCTCGTGCTCGGTGTGGCATTTTTTGGAGCATGCTCTGAGACGAAAGAAGTATCACCGGAACAATTGGGATCTGCTTATTTTCCTTTGGAGGTCGGGCAGTATTCCATATTCGATGTTAGCCGGGTGGAATACTTTCCCTCAGGCGACAGCACGGTTTCCAATTACCAGCTAAAGGAAAGCATTTCCGGTGAATTTGAGAATCTTGAAACCGGCACATCTTACATTGTGTTGAGAGCGCTACAAACGCCTTCTGCAGAGGACTGGGTAACGGATTCGGTATGGACAGCCCGGAAAGATGAGTTCAGGGCAATTCGGGTCGAAAATAACATCCCGCTGATCAGGCTGACTTTTCCCGTTAAGGAAAACAAAAAATGGGATGCAAACGGCTTAAATGACCTGGGTGCAGATGAATATGAAATGAAGGGTGTTGGCTCGGAATATTCCGGCGCATTTCAAACATTTGACCAGACCGTTACCATAATACAGGAAGATATCCCTGATAAAATCGTTAATTTCGTATCCAAAAAAGAAATTTACGCCATGGAAGTAGGATTGGTATACAAGGAAAATATTATATTGAAATTCAAACAGGGCGAATTTCTTGGAGAGGAAATCATTGATTCCGGATTCAAATACTTTCAATCCTTAAAGGAATATGGGCAGGAGTAGAAGCATTGTATTGGTGGCAACATTTTATTTATTATGGTCTTCTGCCTTAGCTGAGGGTAACAGGTACATGGTTTTTTTTACAGATAAGGAAGGCTCGGATTACTATCTGGACAAGCCTGAAGAATTTCTTTCGCCAAAATCATTGGAAAGGCGCACAAAACAAAATATCGGACTGAAGACATCTGATCTTCCCGTTTCAGAGAGCTATCTGCTCGCTTTGAAACAGATTGATGGAATAAATACACTATTTACAACAAAGTGGTTCAACGGAGTGCTTGTTGAAATGGAAGAGGCGCTTCTTGAGGAAGTTGAAACTCAGCCCTATGTTGCTGCAGTGGAGTTTGTAGCACCGGGGATTAAGTTTACAGGCTCCACCAATAATAATCGAAACTCCAGAAACAGTAAACAGGGCAGGATCATTGCCGCTGAAGAAGAATCCGGTGCACAAAATGCCTTTATTGGAGTAGATATGATGCATGAAGCGGGATACAAAGGCGAAGAGATGCTCATAGCTGTGTTTGACTCCGGGTTTGAGTACGTGGATCAATCATCATTTTTCAACCATATTTTTACGGGCAGTAAACTTCTCGGGCAGCGGGACTTTATCAGAAATTCGGACAATGTTTTTCAGTACGACTCTCATGGAAGCAAGGTCTTGTCTTGTATATCAGCATTTAAAGACGGTTCCTATTCCGGAACAGCTCCGGAGGCAAATCTGGTTTTATGTGTTACCGAAGACGTCGGGTCAGAATATCGGATTGAAGAATACAACTGGCTGTTTGCTGCCGAGTATGCGGATAGCATCGGGGCGGACATCATCAATTCTTCGGTCGGCTATTCCTATTTCAGCGATGAGCAAATGGACTATACTTATGAAGACATGGATGGAAAAACCACCATCATTTCAAAAGCCGCCCGTCTGTCGGCTCAGCGGGGAATGCTGGTTGTAACCAGCAATGGCAATGAAGGCAATAATTCATGGACTTATCTGAATGCGCCGGCAGATGCAGATTCTGTTTTATCAGTTGGTGCCGTTACGTATGACAAAATAAGGTCGAATTTTTCATCTTATGGTCCGACCAGCGATGGCAGGATTAAGCCTGAAGTCAGCGCACTTGGTTCATGGGTAAAAGTTATTTATAAAAATGAAGTGACCTATGCCAATGGCACATCCTTTTCCACGCCGCTCACTGCCGGGCTTGCTGCCGGGTTTTGGCAGGCTTTCCCTGAAATGACAAACATCGAAGTAATTTCATATCTGAAAATGACTGCCAGTCAGTCGGATGCTCCGGATACATTGATCGGCTATGGGATACCTGATTTTACAAGAGCATATACGCAGGCAAAATTCAACGAGGGCGGTGTTGAAGATAAATTTATAGTTTTCCCAAATCCTGTAACCAATGAAAGAATCATCTATCTGTCTCCAGGCAAGCCAACGGAGTCGACTACAGCTCAACTCGCTTTTTATGATTTGAAGGGATCAACCATAAGTGATAAAAACATAAGTGTTTCCGCAGGAAATCAGATGCTCGAGATTGATGTGTCGTTCCTGTCGCCCGGAACATACATCATGAATTATTTGTCCGGATCGATAAAGCAGAAAATCAAACTGGTAGTTTTGTAAATATTTTTTAAATGTCAATCATCGCCCCCTCCATTCTCAACTCAGATTTTTTAGCACTTGGAAAAACAATAGAACTGCTCAATGAAAGTGATGCAGACTGGGTGCATCTGGATGTAATGGACGGTTCTTTTGTTCCAAATATTTCTTTTGGTATTCCGGTGGTAGAGGCCATTAAGCAGGTATCAAAAAAAACACTTGATGCCCACCTCATGATTGTAAATCCGGAAAAATATATCGAAGCTTTTCGAAAAGCCGGCGCCGATCTGATAAACATACATTACGAAGCGTGTAAGGATAAAGATTTTGCATCTATACTCAGTGATATCAGGTCAGTTGGTGCAAGACCGGTATTGGCCCTGAATCCGGACACGCCGATTGAAGCAATTTTTGATTTTGTGCCATACGTGGATATGGTGCTCGTCATGTCCGTTTTTCCCGGCTTTGGCGGCCAGAAGTTTATTGAATCAACTTACAACCGTGTCCGTGCTTTGAGACGCTTCATTTCTCAAAATGATTTCAAGACGCTGATACAGGTGGACGGAGGCGTATCTTACGAAAACATACCGGCTCTGAAACAAGCCGGGGTTGATGTTTTTGTAATTGGCAGTGTGATTTTTAAGTCTGAAAATCCCATGAAGACCATTGGCGAATTGAAAGAAATTGCGGTTCGGTGACCCTGTCATCCATTATGTTTGCCCGCTCATTCTTTTTTCTGAATTGCATTTTCATGGCTTTTTCGGTGTTAGGCCAGCCGGAGCAACTGCTTAGCGGGGTTGTAGAAGATCAAAACGGTGACCCGGTTTCCGGCGTCAGCATTCTGATCAACGGCTCGCAACGGGGCACCACCACCGGAGAGGTAGGGACATTTGAGATGCGATTGCTTGAGGATGATATAAATAAATATCTGAATTTCAGCCATGTAAATTATAAGAAAAAGCGCGTTTCTGTTCAGGATTTACTGAAGATGCTTCCGGAAATCAGAATCGTTCTGGATGATTCAATACGTGTGTTAGATCAGGTTGATGTTAAGGATAGCCGGCTAGATGATTTGGATCAAAAAGCAAGTACTTATGTCCTTGATCCGCTTGAATCGCAATTTGCACCGGCGCCATTTCAGGATATTTCTGCCATACTAATTACCCTGCCTGGGGTTTCCGGCAGAAATGAGTTTTCCTCAGCCTACTCGGTTCGGGGTGGCAATTATGATGAAAACCTGGTTTATGTAAATGACATTCCCGTTTACAGGCCTCAAATCATTACCGCAGGACAGCAGGAGGGACTCAGTTTCATCAACCTGGATATGACAGAAGAAGTGCAATTCTCTTCCGGAGGGTGGGAATCTAAATATGGAGATGCCTTGTCGAGTGCGATGAATGTCAGGTATCGAAAGCCGGTAAAGTTCGCCGGATCAGTCCAGGCCGGTCTGCTTGGCGGCGCTGTACATCTTGAAGGCATCAGTAAAGACAGGAAATTTAATTATCTGCTGGGAGTAAGGCTAAAAGCTTCAGAATATCTGCTTAATACCCTGGAGACCGATGGTGAATACAGGCCGAGGTTTACTGATATTCAAACTTACCTCAATTATGATATTTCCGGAAAGGGAAAAAACGGGAAAACAGAACTGGGCCTGTTGTTCGGATATGCTAAAAACCGCTACCTGGTACAGCCGACAAGCAGGGAAACTACATTTGGCACATTCGACAATCAATTGCGATTGTTTGTGGCTTTTGAAGGACAGGAAAAGCTGATGTACGACACCTGGCAGTCAGGCATCAAGCTATCCCATAGATTCAGTCCAAAATGGCAAACCCACACGATCGTGTCAGGCACCTACTCGCGGGAGCGCGAATACTACGATATTGAGAGCGGCTATCTGTTGTGCAATGTAGATACTGATCCCGGGTCATCGGGATTCAATAAATGCCTGACCAATATTGGAATAGGGACAAACTACTATTATGGCAGAAACCTGCTCGATGCCACATTAATCAATATCGAATCGAGAAACGAAGTTGTTATTGACAATAAGAATACACTTGAATTTGGTATAGCATATGCCCATCACAGCTTTGATGACCGCCTGAACGAATACGAATTTATCGATTCTGCAGATTATGTCACCATTACTGACGCGGTGCAATCTCAAACAGATTTGAGTTATTCCAGATTTACTATGTATATACAAAATACCAGTTTTATCCAGGGGGATCATTCGCTGACCTATGGAATCAGATTGCTGTATCAGGATATTGGAAAAGACTTACTCATCAGCCCCCGGATCCAATATAGCTGGAAGCCATATTTTTCCAGAAATTTATTTTTCCGAGCCTCTGCCGGATTGTACCATCAGCCTCCACTTTATCGCGAGTTCAGAAATAATCAGGGGCAGATCAATGATTCGCTCCAGGCCCAGTCATCCTTTCATGTCATAGCTGCCATGGATCTGAATTTTAACCGATCCGGCAGACCATTCAAATTCACAACAGAAATTTATTATAAGAATCTCTGGAATGTAAATCCCTATGATATTGAAAATGTGCGCATACGCTATTATGCGGATAATATTGCGAAGGCCTATGCAGCGGGCATTGATTTCAGAATCAGCGGGGAGTTTATTCCGGGTGACGAGTCGTGGTTTAGCCTCGGATTACTCACAACTAAAGAAGACCTTGAAACGGATCAGCGCGGTTATATTCCCAGACCAATGGATCAGCGTGTAAACCTGGCTATATTCTTTCAGGATCACATACCTAAGGCCCCTACTTTCAGGGTGCATCTCAGATTACTTTATTCTTCAGGATTGCCATTTTCTCCACCGGTAAACCCGGAAGTACGAAACAATTTCAGGGGGGGAGAATACCAGCGAATAGACATTGGATTTTCTAAAATGATACATCTTGGCAT
Organism: uncultured Roseivirgaceae bacterium; assembly: GCA_964482185.1. Classification (GTDB taxonomy): domain Bacteria; phylum Bacteroidota; class Bacteroidia; order Cytophagales; family Cyclobacteriaceae; genus JAAUQL01. The sequence continues at coordinate 34,604 of CAYZWN010000002.1, read as the reverse complement.
GAACAGTCAAAATCCGTTTCTTAAATCGCTTTGGCTCAGCGCAGAAATTCTAAATCTTACCGGCCATCAAAATATCATATCTTATTATTGGGTTCAGGATGTGAATAATTATTACTACGCGGTTCCCAACTCCCTTTCACAGCGGTTTTTCAATTTCAGGGCGATGTTAAGATTTTAATAATACGCTCATTTCCTGCATTATATAAACCTTGTTTTTTTGTAATACTTAATATATTACTTATTAAATCCTGGCAAATAAGCGATTCAATTAGGTCGATTTTATGCATAAAATGATTTTTTCATGCATAGAAAAGTCAATTTCACTATATTGCGGATTGTAGAAAAATAATTTATCCATTTAACAAAGTAAATTTAGTATGATGAAAAAAGTATTTAAAAGCGTATTGGCTTTGGCCATGTTGACAATCGTGGGTTATGGCATCGCGAATGCTCAGGATGTAACAGATGAAGATATCAAGAATTATGCGATCATCGAACTTGCAAAAAATAGTATTGTCGATGGAATAAGCCCGATGGTAAATGGAATGATTGAAAAGCAGGAAGGTATGACTGGCCAAAGGTTTCAGGAATTGCAAAGCAATAGCGGAGAACCTGCTGAGGATTGGGAAAAGCAATTTCTTGCGCTTGTTAATAAGCAAATAGAAAAAAAGAAATCAGCTGCCTCTGAAGTTGTAAAATTATTGGCATCCAATGCAATGGGAGCGGCAGCCTATAAAGCCACGAAAGCTGCTGTAACCTCAAATGCTGATGTGAAAGCTAAATTCGAAGGCTATCTTGCAGCATTCCAATAGTATTGAATTGAAATTTTTTATGAAGGCCCGAATTTCGGGCCTTTTTTTATCTTTTCTTAATTTTCTGATCCTGGGTTAAGCCGGAAATTACTTCAATATTAATTCCATCGGAAAGGCCGGCGGTTATTTCTCGTTTTTCGAAAACCTGCTCGCCTGTTTCAACTTCCACAAAAGTTTTATTTTCTTCGAAAATGACATCGGCTTCCTTTACAGCCAAAACGCTATCTCTTTTTTCCAGCACGATATCCGCGTTTGCACTATAGCCAGCTCTTAGGAAGACTCCTTCTTTCAATTTTACAGCAGCTTTAATTTCAAACTGGATAGCTCCGTCTTTTTCTACACCTTTCGGGCTTATATATTCCAGATTAGCGTTGATTTGCTCTTCCTGCAAGGCACCAATCTTCAAATCCAGGTTCATGCCTTCACTGATTTTACCAACTTCAGACTCATCCACTTTTCCTTCAAAAATAATATCGCTCATATCCGCTACACTTGCAATGGTCGTCCCGTCATTAAATGTATTGGTTTCGATCACGAACGAGCCTTCTTTTACCGGCATATCCAACACCATCCCCGAGGCAGTTGAGCGTACCAGGTTCGATACAACGCCGGATTTTTTTGAAGCGCCTTCTTTTACGAGTTCAAGGTTATTTTCGGCAGCTTCAACGTCCTGGCTGCGCAACTGATAATCAAGGAGGTATTGGTTGTAGTTTTGTTCAGAAATAACATGTTCAGTGAACAATTTTCTCTGCCTTTCCATTTCTGTCTGGGCGTTTTTTAAATTGATGATGGCCGTTTTAAGTCTCATTTCCGCATTGTTGAGCAGCACGACATCTGGGATAATCTTGATTTTTGCAATGATATCGTTTTGTTTTACGTGTGCTCCGGCTTCGACATATAGTTTTTCCACGACTCCTGACACCTGGCTTTTGAGGTCTATTTCCTTTCTTGGGGTAATACTTCCTGTAGCAACCGTCTTCTTTACAATATTTGTGTGAAAAGGCGTTTCGCTCTCATACACCGTATTCGGTTTCAATGATTTTTTTATTAAAATATATCCAACGCTCACCATGCTTGCGATCAGGATAATTACCATAACAATTCCAAAAACTTTTTTCATTTTATTTTAATCATTTTATCATTTCTTATTCAGCGTGCAGCGCCTCGATCGGATTGATCCTGGCAGCTTTTGTAGCGGGTATCATACCGGCCAACGCCCCGCCAAGCACTAAAATAAACAGCGCAACCACAGCAGTTTTAATATCCACTTCCGGGTTGGCGAACATTCCGGTGTCCAGCTCAAAAGTTTCAAGACCGTACGAAATACCGCTCAGGACCAGTATACCTGTGACAAGGCCAAGATAGCCGGCCAGAAGCGTGATAAATATGGATTCCTGAATGATCATTCCGATAATTGAGCCAGGATTGGCGCCAATGGATTTTCTAATGCCAATTTCTTTTGTTCTTTCTTTTACAATGATGAGCATGATATTGCTTACGCCTATTACTCCTGCCAACAGGGTACCTATACCCACGATCCAGACAAAAATGTCAATGCCATCAAATAGCCTGTTTACCCGCGCAAATTCTTCCTCAAGGTTATTCGACCCAAGTGCGTTAAAATCATCCGGGTGAATATGATGTGTTTGCATCAAAGCAGCTTTCATTCCCTTCTCCACAACGCTAACCGGAACACCCGGTTTTGCCGTGAAGGCAAACCAACCAATCCTGTTACCATAGTTAAATGCCTGCTGAAAAGTAGAAAACGGAACATGAATGGTGCGCTCATCCCATTCGGCCTGTTCATTGTTGCGCTTGGATTTGAACACGCCGACCACCTGAAAGTGAATGCCATTGATATTGATATAATCGCCAACCGGATTCTCATCATCATCAAAAAGCACATTTTTTACATAATTGCCAATTACTGCAATTTTTCGACGATCAGCAATATCCTTTTCGTTGATATGCCGGCCCTTGACCATATCCACGATCTGGATTTTCTGGTATTCCGGATAATCACCAAAAACGCGGAATGACCCGGATTTGCTTTCACGGGTGATATTGTTTCCACTGCTCCAGTTGGAAAGATTAAGTCGGGGGGCCAGGTATTCTATGTCCCTTACGCCCGAAAGCAGCATTTGCCTGTTGTCATTCACAAACCGGATGTACCTGCCGGGCTGAAGTCCATTGTAAGGCATTGTCGTTCGATTGCTCCAGACAAATCCCCCGTTGCTGGCCCAACCCTTAAATTCATTATTCACGCCATTCTCCAGTCCGTTGCCTGAACCCATGAGAATAACGAGCATAAATATACCCCAAAATACCCCGAACATTGTCAGGAAGGTTCGAAGCTTATTTCTGCGGATGGTTCCGGCAATTTCCTGCCATTTGTCTATATCAAACATATTATTCTTCTCTTAGAGCAATAATGGGATTGACTTTCGCTGCTTTCCTGGCCGGGAAATAACCCGCTATTGCACCGGCAATCACGAGCAAAACTGTTGCCATAACGGCTGTAAAAAGGTCAATATCCGGATCCCTGAAGTATGGCGCTTCAATATTGAACTCAATCAATGCCCATTTAATGAATTCAATCAAACCAATGCCTGTAATCAAACCTACATAACCGGCTATTACTGTTATCAGGATTGACTCCTGAAGAAACAGACTTACTATTGAAAACGGTGTAGCGCCAATGGCCTTACGAATGCCGATTTCGCGTGTCCGGTCTTTGATGATGATGAGCATAATATTGCTTACACCAACAATCCCTGCAATAATTGTAAATATGCCTATGACCCAAAGAAATGCCTTAATGCCAAAAAACAGGTTTACAAATCGCTGGAAGTTTTCCACATTATTCCAGATGAATAAAGCGCGGTCGTCTTTCGGGTCAAACTGGTACTTATTTGATAGGATGGCTCTTGTTTCTTCCACAATTGCTTTGCTCTCCTCAACACTTGCATTACCCACGGTGTACATGATGGTATGCAATTGATTGCCTGCGTTATACGCAAGCTGGGCCGTGGTAAGTGGTATGAATATCCGGCTTAATTCTCCCTCGCCACCCTGATCTTTGTAAATGCCCACTATTAAATACTGAATTCCCCGTACATCAATCCATTTGCCAATCGGGTCTTCATTGGCGGAAAACAAACCTTCAGCCACCTTTGGCCCGATGATGGCAACCTTCCGTTTTTCGGCCATATCCATTTCATTGATGTACCTGCCTCGCTCCGAGGTTTGATTTTCTATATGAAGCATATCCGGCGTGATACCAAGCACCTGGAATGAGGAATATCTTTCCTTATATCGAACCGTGAATTCACCATAACAAAAAAACCTTCCCGCAGAATATTCAACACCGCTGACTCTTGAGGTAAGGTGTTGGAGATCCTCATTTTTCAATGTAATATTCCTGCCAGGTTTCATTCCTTTATAAGGCATACTTGTCTGCCCGGGATTAATCCAGATACTATTTATCGCATCCTCCCTAAAGTCGTATTCCACACCGCGCTGCATGCCGGTGCCAAAACCCAACAGAATCATTAGAATGAAAATTCCCCAGGCAACACTGAATGCCGTGAGAAAAGTGCGGAGCTTATTTTTTCGGATCGTAAACAGAATCTCCTGCCAATCATCAAAGCTGAGCATACTCCTTGAGGTTATGAGGCCAATACCATTTCATCGATAATTCTTCCATCTTTCAGGTGAATGACCCTGTCTGTGAGATTCGAAACGTCATGTTCATGTGTTACGATCAGTACAGTCATGCCCTGTTTATTTACATCCCTGAATATATCCATCACTTCCATTGAAGTCTTAGAATCCAATGCGCCGGTTGGCTCATCGGCCAGAATGATCCGGGGGTTTGATATCAAGGCCCGCGCAATGGCTACCCGTTGCTTTTGTCCGCCGGACATTTCAGAAGGCATGTGTTCGGCCCATTCTCTCAGGCCAACTTTTTCCAGATATTCAAGCGCGAGGTTGTTGCGCTTTTTTCTGCTGACTTTCTGATAGTAAAGTGGTAGTGCTACATTTTCCATTGCATTTTTAAAAGAAAGCAGGTTGAATGACTGAAAAACGAATCCTATAAAACGATTGCGGTAATAGGCAGCTTTTTTCTCCGACAGATTTTGAATAACCGTATCATTAAGCTCATATAAACCCGAATCATAGTCATCAAGAATACCGAGAATATTCAACAAAGTTGATTTTCCGGAGCCAGAGGAGCCCATGATTGATACAAGCTCACCCGGACCAATTTCCAGGTCAATGCTTTTCAATACTTCAAGTGCGTGCGTGCCTACCTTGTATGATTTAGTGATTTTGTTAAGCCTGATCATAGATAAAAATTAAATAGCGATCGATAACAATCGTGCCAATTTCAAAACGCCATAATTAACTCCAAAATTGAGGCTAAAATGTTAAATTAAAAAAGTATTGTCCGATCATGGACAGCGACGATCTAAAAGCGAACGATTTAAACATTCGAAGTTAGAAATAATATTTTTCAGTCCGAAAAATGATTCATATTATAATAATTATGCATTTCCTGTACCTTTTTTAGAATAATGCAATCGAATTAAGGTCAATTCGTTCATAAATTTGTGACTTGGGCATATGCTCGTATAGATGTATAGAGTTTTAACGATTTGTTTTTCATTTTTCTGGATTTTATCCTGCACGCACCAAGTTGCCGGGCAGGCATTCAACCCTTACCAGCATGCATATCAGGGATGGGATGGTAACAAAATTAGAAAGGCAAGTCCAATCAGAGCTTTTCTAAACAAATTCTCCCTGAATGCAAATCTGGGTTATGGACGTACTTTTTACAGTCACGATATCAACTCAAACGTCCTTGAAATAGCTCCCAATACTGAGATGCCGGGCTCAGGCGATCCAAAGCTTGTCATTCTCGGCGATTATACACAGAATGGAAACACACTCAATTACCGGGGCTTGACCAACTGGCTCAATTTTCCAACTTTGGATTCCGGCTCTGTCACGATGTTGCCTGGGGGTCCCGGCAGTATTTTGTATGCAGATAGTGCGGGAATCAGGTATGGTGGCAGCGGCTATAACATACCATTTAATATTAGCCTGCATCTCGATCTTGAACGCTTCAGAATAGGAGGAGGTATCATGTACGAGTATCATCACATCGAAAAACTGAATCCCCGAGAACAGAGTAATCAACCTTATATACCTAATTTCGGCGGTACGTTCATGTTCAGATATTATTTCACTGCCGGTGCCAAAGTCTATCATTTTATGGGATGGGATTACAATGTAGATATTCAGATTGGAAAAGTTAAGTATGACAATAAGTATGATAAAAGCCGGCTGCAGAATGGCGTTTATTTTAATATAGGGCTTCCTTTTGAATATGAATTGTCGGAGTATTTTTGGGTAGTAGTAAGGCCTTCGTTCGATTATAAAAGCTATTCCTTTCCGTTGTCTGGATCTGGTGGAGAAACCGCAACTATTCAGCACAAGCAACCTGCATTTTACCTGAATCTGGGTGTACGGGTAAAGCTTCCCGATATAAAAAAATGTCCTGTCCCCTCATGTCACACTCAACTAAAACACGTACACGGAAGCCAGGAATTCAGAGGTCAGCCTTTTTATAAAAAACAAAATCCCAAGATCGGCGAATTATACCAGAGACTTCCTCAAAAAAAGCGCAAATACCGGGACAAAAATATTGCGAATTAGAAAGCTTAACTCATTGTATATCAACACTATAATGCCATTCTGCGTCTCCATTTAATATTACTGGCCCGAAAATTGTTTTCAATCTCCTTTGTCTGACAAAATTTAACTAAATTGCGCCCGATTTTTAGGAGTTGATCAAACATTATGCACGAAAGAACAAGCGGTAATATAATCCCCATCAATATTGAAGATGAAATGCGAGGCGCCTACATCGATTATTCGATGTCGGTCATCGTTTCCAGAGCATTACCGGATGTCAGAGATGGCTTAAAACCGGTGCACAGAAGGGTGCTTTTCGGAATGCTCGAGTTGGGAGTCTCTTACAATCGACCTTATAAAAAGTCGGCCAGAATTGTAGGTGAAGTATTGGGCAAATACCATCCCCATGGAGATTCGTCGGTGTACGAAACGATGGTTAGGATGGCGCAGCCGTGGTCGCTGAGATATCCACTTGTTGATGGCCAGGGTAATTTTGGTTCAATCGATGGCGACTCGCCTGCTGCGATGCGTTATACGGAGGCCAGACTGAAACGAATCAGTGAGGAGTTGCTAAATGATATAAACAAAGATACGGTCGATTTTCAGCTAAACTTCGACGATTCGTTGAAAGAACCAACCGTTCTGCCGGCTGCGCTCCCAAATCTTCTTCTCAACGGCGCTTCGGGAATTGCAGTTGGTATGGCTACCAATATGCCACCGCACAATATCTCTGAAGTTATCGATGGTATTGTCGCTTACATAGATAACAGGGAAATTGAGATAAAAGAGCTAATGCAGTTTATTACTGCACCTGATTTTCCGACAGGAGCAATTATTTATGGCTACCAGGGTGTAAAAAATGCATTTGAAACCGGCCGGGGAAGAATAGTAATTCGGGCCAAAGCCCACTTTGATAAGACAAAAACAGGGAAGGAACAGATCATTGTAACGGAAATACCTTATATGGTCAACAAGGCAGCTATGATCGAAAAGACAGCAGCGCTTGTGAATGAGAAAAAAATTGAAGGCATCTCTGATATCAGGGATGAGTCTGACAAACAGGGACTCAGAGTTGTTTATGATCTGAAAAAGGATGCCATACCCAATATCGTTCTTAACAATCTATTCAAATACACCCAACTGCAATCTTCATTCGGTGTAAACAACGTCGCGCTGGTCAAAGGGAGGCCACACACACTGAATCTCAAAGATCTCATTAAGCATTTTGTAGAACACCGTCATGTAGTTGTAACACGCAGAACCCAATTTGAACTGAATGAAGCGGAGAAACGTGCGCACATTCTTGAGGGCTATTTGATTGCCCTGGACAACCTTGATGAAGTGATTGCCCTGATAAGGAGTTCACGTGATCCTGATGTGGCACGTGAGGGATTGATGACTCGATTTAACCTGTCAGAAATACAGGCGAGAGCCATTCTCGATATGCGTCTTCAGCGCCTTACAGGTCTGGAAAGAGAAAAAATTGAAAAGGAATACAACGAAATCAAGGAGCTTATTGAAAGACTAAAAGAAATTCTCGAAAAAGTGGAATTGAGAATGAGCATAATCAAAGATGAACTTTTAGCCATAAAAGAACGCTACGGAGACGAAAGAAGAACAGAAATCGTACATAGTGCCGAAGATATCAATATCGAGGACATGATAGCGGACGAAGATATGGTCATAACGGTTTCTCACCAGGGATACATCAAGCGGACACCTCTTACAGAATATAAAATACAAAACAGGGGCGGGGTCGGCAGTCGTGGTGCCGGTTCCAAGGATGATGATTTCACGGAGCACCTTTTTGTGGCGAGTGCACACAATTACTTGCTTATATTCACTGATTTCGGAAAGGTTTATTGGAAAAAGGTATATGAATTGCCTGAAGGTAGCAAAATTGCCAAAGGAAGAGCGTTGCAAAACCTGATTAGTATTGAGCCCGGAGACAGTGTCAGAGCAGTGATAACTGTTAAAAATCTCAATGATGCGGATTACATCAATAACAATTACATAATGATGTGTACGCTGAAGGGAACAATTAAAAAAACATCTCTGGAGGCATATTCCAGACCAAGAGCTAATGGGATCAACGCCATTACAATTAACGAAGGAGACAGATTGCTTAGAGCTAAACTCACCAATGGCAATAACCACATTGTGATAGCCGTTCAGTCAGGAAGGGCTATTCATTTTCATGAATCGCATGTAAGACCAATGGGAAGAAATGCCGCGGGCGTAAAAGGTATTTTCATTGATGAAAACACTGATGATAAGGTCATAGGTATGGTCTGTATAGAAAGAGAAGATGCCAATCTGCTTGTTGTATCTGAAAAAGGTTTCGGAAAAAGATCAAAGGTCAGTGAATACAGGATAACTAACCGGGGCGGAAAAGGTGTTCGCACCATAAATGTCACCGACAAAACCGGACGCCTTGTCGCAATCAAAGAAGTAATCGATACGGACGACCTGATGATCATCAACAAATCAGGCATCACCATTAGAATGGCCATAAGTGATCTTAGAGTGATGGGAAGGGCTACACAAGGGGTAAAATTGATCAGGCTTAATGAAAATGATGAGATTTCATCGGTAGAGGTGATCCATAAACTTGAAGATCTTGTCGATGATCTGGAAAATCCATCAACTGAAATTAAGGGTGAAAGAGAAAAAGATGATTTATCTCAATAAATTGAATTTTAGAATTTATTAATTTGCGTCATTAATTAATCACGTTAATTCGAACATATTTTTTAACTCAATATTTATTCCCATGAAAAAATTAGTTTTTGCATTCTTGTTCACAGGCGTTGCATTCTTCTCCTATGGGCAATACGTACCTAAAGGAAAGACTGCCAAAGCCGAAACAGCACTTACCCAGGGAAAACTGGATATCGCCAAAGCCGAAGTCGATGAAGCCTTCAGAGTTGATAACAAAGGAAAAGTCACATCTTCAGGTAAGAACTGGTATTTAAGAGGAAGGGTTTATAAAGCCATTTTTCTTGATGAAAGCGGAGAATTCGATCAATTAAAGGATGATCAGACACTTGCCGAAGCAATGAAATCATTTAATAAGGTTTTTGAGCTCGAAAAAGAAACTTCAATCAATGCAGTATTTTCAGAACAGGAAACTACCCAATTGTATGCCATTATCGTTAATAACGGAGCTGAGCGATATGGCGAAGACGATTTTGAAGGCGCTTATGTAGAATTCATGAGAGCGCTTGTCGTAGTACCTAATGACACCACGGCTTTGCTTTATGGCGGTGTTTCGGCACAACAGGCTGATATGGTGGATGAGGCTATATGGTGTTTCGAATCACTTGTAAATACAGGCTATGCCAATGCGGACACCTATAAAACACTGGTTTATTTTTACAGGACTGAAAAAGAAAATATAGATAAAGTTCTGGAAACTATTGACAAAGCCCTGGTTCAATTTCCTGGCGATAAAGCCCTGGTTCAGGAAAAAATTACCACTCTTATCATATCTGACCGTGTTGAAGAGGCGCAAGCTGAGTTGGAGTCAGCTATCAATCAGGATCCTACCAATTCCTTGCTTTATTATTTTCTTGGATATCTCTACGATCAACAACAGGAATACGATAAGGCAGCCGAAAATTATTCAAAAGCAGTAGAATTGAACCCGGATTATTATGATGCCAATTACAATCTCGCCGTTGTGCATTACAACAAAGCAAGAAAAGTGGTTCAAGAATTAAATGCCCTTTCTCTGGATGAATATCGCAAACAAGAAGCAGCCTACGCTGCAAGAGCAAAGGTGCATTTCCAGGATGCGTTGCCTTATTTTGAAAAAGCATTACAACTTGCACCGGATGATGATTTGCAACTTATGGAAACACTTCAGGGAATCTACTATCGTCTGGACATGAAAGATAAAGGCGATGCCTTAAATCCTAGAATTAAGGCGATGCCTTAAATCCTAGAATTAAGGAGATTACCGGTTAAAAAATATCAATATAGAAGTATTAAAAGCTGCTGAATTTTGTATTTGGCAGCTTTTTTTTATTCTGATAAAGCAGTTTTAGAACCACTTGTGAATATTTTTGACAATCCGGAAACTGCTTTACGTGCTGCTTCATAGCTGGTTTTAATCGTTTGTGTTTGAACCCCGGAGTTGCCGGTTATTGCTACACTTGACAGAATTTTTATATCACTTGCCGGATAATTTCCACAAAATGCATTTTCATGATTACCCCGGATTATGCATCAAATACCCCCCCATGTATTGGCTGGCGTCCTGATTGATTGTTAATGAATTTATCAGAGCTCCCGATCACGCATATTGTGGTGGTTACCTAAATTTTAGAAATTCCACAACTGATGCCAGTCTTCTACATTGTTGTCGAACTGGTCACCTCGTACATTTTCCGTGCATCGCTCCGCCAAAGCGAATTCGCGAAGGCGAAGATGGGAGCAAAAATCAGATGAATTTTACGGGATATACGAAGAAACTTGACATTCAGGAAAATGCTGCACTTAGCAGTTGCATGCAATACCATTCCTGCCGGGGCAAATGAAAGGGACCTTTGAACATATTGCCTTTTGCGCTTTGTGATAGTGAGCCATCACGGTGCAAATAGCCGTACCATTCCCCATGTATTTTATCATGAAAATGATTGTAGCTGTACTCATGCACCATTATATGCCATTGGGCGTATTTTTCATCACCGGTCAGCACAAAGGCGAGCAATGTGGCGATGATTGTTTCATTATGGGTCCACCAGAATTTCATGTCATGCCAGTATTCCTGAACCGGTTTGTTGAAAACATCCCTGAAGTAAAATACGCCACCGTATTCCTTATCCCAGCCGCGCTCCCACATGTAATCGAGCATGCGGCAACCGAGATGGATAAGTTCAGGATCATTGTTTCTGAGTTTTGCTTCATTCAGGATAAACCATGCTGCTTCAATGGCATGGCCGGGATTTAATGTACGCCCATCAATGTGATCAATGATGCTGCCGTCCGGCGCCACCTGCTCCAGTACGCAGCGGATATCGTCTTTCACAAAGTAGGTTTTAATCTCGTCGATACAGGCATCAATCAGTGGCAGGCATCTTGGATCGCCGATGGTATCTAATATCTGCCTGGCTGTGTTTAATAAAATCATTGGGATACCAATACCCTTCGCCTGGCGAACAGCAGTATATTTCTGAGGTAGGGTTGTCGGGTGGGCCGCGTAGTCCATGCAACTGCCAAACAACTCCCGCGCTTTGGCAGCGATTTCATCACTTCCTGTTGCTTTGGCATAAGCCGCAAAGGCAATGACGGCAAATGTTTCAGAGAAAAAGTACCTTCTCTTGCGAATAGGTTGCCCGTCGCGGGTCATGTGGAAAAACATACGACCATCCAGGTCGAAACATTTATTGACTAAAAACTCATAACCAAGCTTCGCGCCTTCGAGCCATTCCTCCTTTTGCTCGACTGTGTTGTAAAGTGTGGCCAACATCCATGTTGCCCGACCATGAAACCAGACCGATTTATCGTCGTCAATCAGGCTGCCATCGGCATCGCACATTAATAGAAAGCCTCCAAAATCCCTGTCAAATGATCGCGGAAACCAAAACGGTATGGTGTCATTGAGGAGTTGATTGCGATAAAATTGCTTGAGTTTTTCTAAATCATGTTTGGTGTAGCTCATCAGTTCCCTTTTAACTACCTAACCGCTTTGGAAGCAAAATCCTGAAAATTAATTTTTTTCGTGTCCTCCTCAAACAATGCAAATTGTGTATCGGACATATTTTTAACCGGAAGTCTGAATACTCCACAGTCCATCCCGATCATTTTCATGTATGCTTTCCCAGTTGCTATGCCGCCATATTTACCGAGCAGGCTGATCATGTTAATGGAGGTTTGCTGAAGTTGTCTCGCTTTTTCCAGGTTATTTATTTGGTATGCATTAATTATATTATGATATAAGGGTGCTGCATAATTGTACGTGCTTCCCACGGCACCTTTGGCGCCCAACACCAAAGCGGAAAGCATGTTTTCGTCGCGGCCCCACAACATATCATATTTGCCATTTTTATAGTGAAGACATGACAGGTAATCCATAAAATCTTCATCGGTGTATTTGATTCCTGCGAAATTCGGAATCCTGTCATGGGCTGTTTCAAGCAAATCTATCATTGAAAATCCAACACCGGTCAGCACCGGAATATGATAATAGTAAAAAGGCATCTCCGGAACTGCAGCTGCGATGTCTTCGCATGTCCGGGCAAGCATTTCTATATCCGATGGTTTGAAATAGTATGGTGCTGTAAATGAAACTGCATACAGGCCACAGTGGCGCGCATGGATAGCAAGCTCTTTGCAGTCGGCAATACAGGTGCCGCCCAGAAACATCATTACCTTGAAATCTTCGTCATTCCTGGTGCAGTTGCCCCAGGCTTCGGCAATCGCTTTTTTTTCATTCAGCGTAAGCGACACACCCTCGCCGGTAGAGCCGCAAATAAAAGCCCCGGTGATGCCATTGGCTTTTAGCATCTGATAATACGAGGGGATAAGTTCAGTATTTAAGGCGCCATCGGGAAACATGGGTGTGAATGGGGCTGCAATAAGCCCCCTGAGATGAACAGGATTCATAAATTACTTCTTTTGAATTGTTTTGGCATATTGATCAATTTCTTTCAGCGTAAACCGCACACAAAGTATGTAGGGTTCTTCCCCGGCATCCCAATGTCCGTAGGTGGTCGCAACTATGGTGCCGTCAGGCAACACCTCCACCCCCGGATAGGTTGTATCATATTCCCAACCGCTTTTGGAGATGTGGTTTTCCTTTAAGCGAACAACATACTGGCCTTCGCGTCCTTCAACTATGTCGTCCCAGTTGCCTATCCAGCCGCCAAAGTCCGTTTCAAATGGCCGGTTTTCCTTTTTACCATCAGGAGAAATTATTCTGAAGCTGATAAATAGCCTGCCGTCCGGTGTATATTTTCCGGTATGCCGGTCACCGGTGAGGGATAATGGGAGTTCTCTGGGCGCTGACCAGGTTTTGCCTTCATCATCAGAAAAGATGACGAACGAATTATTTTTTCGTTTGTTTTCACGCAAAAGTACCGCAAGTTGCTTCCCATCCGGTGAGCGTATTACACCAGGTTCGCAAAGGTGTACGGTGCTGTCTTCATAAACGGTATTGGGGTAAGACCAGCTTTGTCCGCCATCATAGCTGAATGTGGAATAAAGCGTCATTTTACCTGAGCGGTCTCCGGCGGGAGAGCCCCAGAACTCATTTTTTCCACCTTTGATAAACCTGCCGTCATCATGAAACATGGCCATATAATGACCTTTTCCTGTATTGAGCGCCTCTGTGAATCCCATCACGGTAATGCCACCCCAATCGCCAACGGGTGCCAGTTCACTCCATGTTTGGCCATCATTTTCACTTACCGATAATCTTATTGGATACAAACCGGACCACATGATGATGCGTTTGGTTCCCCGCGCGTCGATAACCCGTTTGAGCGTTGGTGTTTCACGGCTGGTCGCCCAGCTATCAGGCACCGGCAAACGATCGCTCCATGTCAATCCGCCATCATCGCTTCTCTTTAATATTGCCGGGCCGCGTCCGTGACCTTTGGGATAAGCGGCCAAAATTGTTTTCCCGTCTTCGAGCAGGATGGTTGAAACATGGCCGAGGTACTGTCCGGGTTCGCGATCTACAATAATTTGCCGGTGTGATTCTGTATCAAGATCAATTGCGGGTATTGATACCTCATTCAGCATGTCGGAAGAAGTATCTTTGGCGGGTTGTTTACAACTCCAAAGACCTGATATGATCAGAGATATAAGTATCAGTTTATAAGTCATGGGATTTGTTTCAAGGGTTAATATTCAAATCTGTTTGAAGTTGATAAATCAATTTTCCGGATACCAGGCAGATACCGCGATGTACTGTTGTAAATTTACCTCTGAAGCCCAGTAGTACATTACCACCACCTTACCATCACTTGTTTGCACCAGGCGGGGATATCCGAAATCCCAGGCGCTGTTGTTGGCATCCATAAAGTTGTCGCGGAAAATAAATTCCTTACCCCAGGTATGACCTGCATCCATACTGTATTTTCCCGCCATATGACTGTGATGCCGGTCGCCGTAAACACACAACAACCGCCCATCCCCTAGTTTTATCAGCGCCGGCGGATTGGAACTGCTTTCAAAAACTTGATGTTGCTCAGGTATCTCCATGTTCTGCAGCCATCTTCCGATACATAGCTCTCGATCATATTGCCCTTTGTGTTTTTTAATGAGGGATAAATTTTTCTGAAAGAGAGCACGAATTTATCCTTTGAAATCTGAACTGTTGCCGGCATGATTGCACTGAAATGATTGTCTTCAGGAGTAACCCACGAAACAAACTGAAAACTCATGCCACCGTCGTTGGTTTTGATGCATGCAATGCGATTGACCTTGCCGTTGGATACAGATGTTAAAAATACAAGCTCCTTTTCGCTCAGCACCAGATAGTCAGTGCGCGCAGAAATTTTTTTGCCTTTTAGCTCGGCTTCGTCATTTAATGTGCCCAACTTATAGGGACCGGCCCAGGTTTCTCCTCTGTCATAAGAATAATAAAATCCGCCTTCCGGATCGTCATTGCCATGATATCCAGAAGCAAAAAAGCGCATCGCAAATCCTTCGTGCAGAAAATTGATTGGGGATTCAAGTTGTTTTTTGCCAGCAGGAAGCCATTTGACATTTTCATCATCCAGGAAGTCATCAGGGTCAAATACTGTCCAGGTAGCGCCGCCGTCTTTGCTCCTGGAAAATTTGCTTTCTTCGATGCCTGTAATGTTGTGTCCGTCCTTTTCGGAATAATCGCCCTGCGTGAATCCAACCAGAATTTCATCGCCCCATTGCCAGACCCCGTTGTTGGCAGGCCAGCCATGAAATTTGCCCTCTTCCATGGCGGCAATGGCGTGCCTGATCTCTGCTGGTTTTTGACCTGCAGCCGTCAATACAATCAATAATATGTATGAAATGGTTATAAAAAACAGCTTGTTCATATCATCCATGTGGTTAAAATAAAATATCCTGAAATATACTGCCCTTTTTCAAATCCTTTATTTTTTATGGTCTGAAAAGTAGATGATTTTGTCCTTTTTTAATTTTCATAAAAGCGTCATGTCAACGCTTAATGCCGGATGGATTTCTCTCAAACGACCAAAGTCATCAGGTTGATGTTTCGCCATTGGCGTGCTTAAACCAGAATGAAAACTTGCCTGTTCGCCTTAAGATTGACCTGAAGACAGATACCTCCTGCGAATTCGCAACCAATAGATCGTGTACTGTTTAAATTTGTCAGAATGAAGTTGGGTTGATCAATTTTGTCAGGTTTGACGCCATCATTCATGAAGCCGTCTTATATTGCGCAAACGGAAAAGACATCATTACTGATGCACACACTGAAAAGTAAAACAAGTGGCAGTATGTTGGTGAAAAATTATCAAGCCTATGGGAAATTGATGTTTTTTTCATTTGTGTTTTTATTGATGGGGTATGGCCTTTTATTTGGTCAAAACAGCACCCACATCAACAAGATAGATCAGCGCAGCATTGGCACACTGCGTGGTGTTGATGCAATAAAAGGTGATGAAGGTCTAGCGGGTGCTTTTGCCGGGATGTTGGGAAATTCCCTGATCGTTGCCGGGGGCACCGCTTTTCCTGAAGGAAAGCCGTGGGAGCATGGCTTAAAATATTTTTCAGACGCGGTTTTAGTGTTTGACCGTACCGGTGACGGAACGCTTCAGGTTCGCGAGCACTCTATGAAACTGCCAATTGCTGTAGGAGAGGGGGCCTCCGTGACGTTGCCTTCTGGTGTGGTTTGTGTCGGAGGGTTAACTCCTGAGGGAGTAAGTGATGCAGTATTTCTTATTTCCGGTACAGATGAAATCAGCATTCAGATATTGCCTTCACTGCCGACTCCTGTTAGGTACCCGGCTGCTGCGGCAATAGGTTCCCGAATTTATTTGGTAGGGGGAGAAAATACCGAAGGTGCGCATACACATTGCTACATGTTAGACATGGCTTCAATGAAAAATGGCTGGCAAAAATTACCCGATTTCCCGGTTCCCGTTTCGGCAGCAATGGCCGTAGCGCAAATGGATGGAGAAGAAATAAGTTTGTTTGTTTTTGGCGGCAGGGCATGGCAAGATGTCAACCGGGTTACGACTTTCTATTCACATGTTTACAGATTCCGTCCTTCCACAGGCTCCTGGAAAAAATTGAATAATATCCATGTGACAGGGATGGGGGAGATAGGTCTGTCAGCCGCAGCAGCAGTTCCGGTTGGCGCTTCTCATGTGGTCTTAATTGGCGGTGATAATGGTGTCATATACAATCAGGTTGAGCGTGCCATTTATGCCATGCAGACCGGCGAATCCGGCGCCCAATTCCGGCGCGATTCATTATGGATAAGTCATCCGGGGTTCAACAACAGGATTTTAATTTATAATACCATTACCGACACATGGTTTGATGAGGGTGAATGGGAGGGAAGCCCCATAGCTGTTGCACCGGCGGTGAATTTGGGAAATTCCATCATTATTCCAGGAGGAGAAATCCGGCCGGGCGTTCGCAGTCCGGAAATAGCGCAGCTCACATTTTCTGTAAATCCGGTATTTGGCTGGGTCAATTATCTGGTACTTGGCGCTTACTTTGGTGGTATGCTCTTTCTGGGCTTTTTCTTCATGAAAAAAGAGGGAGACACAAACGACTTTTTTAAGGCAGGAGGTCGCATTCCCTGGTGGGCCGCCGGAATCAGCATTTTTGCTACCACACTCAGCGCCATCACATTCATTTCGATGCCGGCAAAATCTTATGCTACAGACTGGCGAATGTTTTTATACAATATTCCCATCATCCTGATTGCCCCGATCGTTATTCGCTACTATCTGCCCTTTTTCAGGAGGTTTAGTTTTGATACCGCCTATCAGTACCTGAATATGCGATTTAACAGAACTGTGCGCTGGCTGGCTTCCGCTTTGTTTGTAGTTTTTATGATCAGCCGGATAGCCATTGTACTTTTTTTACCATCTCTCGCTCTGCACGCGGTCACTGGGTTCAGTGTTTATTGGTCAATTATCATCATGGGTGTAGTGACCATTATCTATTGTACAAGCGGTGGCATGGAGGCCGTTGTATGGGGCGATGTAATTCAGGGGTTTATATTACTGACCGGTGCTTTGATAGCCCTTGCATATATGATAGCCGGAGTGAAGGGAGGACTCGGCGGTTTTATTGATATCACTATTCAAAACCATAAGTTCCATGCACTCGATTTTCGATTGATTTTTTCAGAGCCGGTTTTCTGGGTGGTTTTTTTTGGTGGCTTTGCCAATACCCTGATTTCCTACACGAGCGATCAGAGTGTGGTGCAGCGCTATATGACCACAAAGGACGAAAAAGCCACCGGGCGCAGCATCTGGCTTAACGGTTTTATAAGCATTCCGGTAACCATCATTTTTTTCATGCTGGGGTCTGCATTGTATGCATACTACACATCAAACCCGGAAAGGCTTGCTGTGGTAAATCCCAACATAGATTCCGTATTTCCCCAGTTTATTGTTGCACAGATGCCTGCCGGCGTGGCCGGTTTACTCATTGCGGCAATTTTCGCCGCAGCCATGTCCACACTTTCTTCAAATATTAATTCCGTAGCAGCAGTCATCACCTCGGATTTCTATAATCCGGCCATGGGTAAAACCTCTGCTGTCCGAAGTATGATTGTGGCAAGGTGGTCAGGTATTGTCATTGGATTGCTGGGCATGGCCATGGCCCTGATTTTGGCCACCTGGAATATCGCCTCGTTGTGGGATCAGTTCAATTTGTTTGTGGGCTTGCTTACAGGTGGACTGGGGGCGCTTTTTATCATGGGTATATTCTTTCCGAGAATTTCCGCTTCTGCTGCGATCGCCGGCACATTTGGCAGTTTGATAATCTTATTGTATATCCGGCAAGCCACCAGCCTTTCTTTTCTCCTTTACGGATTGATTGGCCTTGCTTCAAGTGTCGCGCTGGCGCTCCTGGTCAGCATTTTCCTGCCCAATAAAAAGAAAATCGCGGGATATACATGGATTAGTCAAAACAAGCAATAAGGTGGGAGATGGTTCATTGATATGCATGAATTAAAATATAATTGCCATTAACCTGATGTTGCGCCGCTGATTATTGTTTTGCTTCAGGAAAACCGTTTTTTCCACTATCTTCATCCCGATACGGGACTACAACATCTTTTTCTGATCATTAATCATTTTGAATATGACCAACATTTCATTTAAATCCATTTATGACGAAGCTTTCAAACAAATGCGTTTCGCCATTTTTCTTTTATTAACTGCCACGCTTTCTCAATCGTGTACGAAAAGCAGCGAAGAGCATGGCCAGGTCTGGAAACGACACATCATTGACAATGCCCATAGCGGGGCGGATGGCGTCAGATTTACCGATATCAATGGCGACGGCCTGCCGGATATTGCCACAGGGTGGGAGGAGAGCGGTTTTACTAAAGTGTACCTGCATCCGGGGCCGGAAGGTGTCCGGGAACCATGGCCTGCCGTATTTTCTGGTATTACGCCATCAGTTGAGGATGCCTTTTTTGTTGATCTCGATGCAGATGGTTTTTATGATGTTGTCAGTTGTACGGAAGGTGCTAACCGCAAAGTTTACGTCAGCTGGGGTCCGGCTAATTTTGATGATTTGCTTGATTCCGCCAGATGGAATACTGAGGTTTTAACTGCCTCCGATGGCCTTACACAATGGATGTACGGCGTGCCTGTGCAGTTGGACGGAGTCAATGGTATCGACATTGTTGCGGGCTCCAAAGGTAAGGATGCAATGGTAGGATGGTTTAAATCCCCGGAAGACCCTCGGGATATGGATGCATGGCAATGGTTCCCTATCAGTCCGGCGACCTGGATTATGTCGATTATCATGAGGGATATGGATGGCGATGGTGATCCGGATATTGTGGTTTCTGACCGCAAACCCGGGGCAACAAATGGTGTGCGTTGGCTCGAGAATCCGGGAGCAGACCAAATGGAAAATGGTGAGTTATGGAAGAATCATTTTATCGGAGGGCAGGGTGTGGAGGTGATGTTTATGGACCTGGGCGATCTTGATGGTGATGGTCTGGAAGATGCGATCGTTTGTGAGCGCACAAATCAGGAGATTATCTTCTGGCGGAGACTGGATGCATCCGGTACAAACTGGCAGGAACACCATGTAAAGCTTCCACCGGTAGTTGGTCGTGCGAAGTCAGTGTATATTGCAGATGTGAATGGAGATGGGAAAAAGGACGTGGTTGTAACCTCTTATCCGGAGGAAAATCCTGAATGCGAAGGGGTTGTTTGGTTTTCATTCAATGAAACACCGTTCGAGGAATCCTGGCATTGGCATCATCTGAGCGGCACTGAAGGGAAGAAATTTGACAGGGTGGAGATGCGCGACCTGGATGGCGATGGCGATCTGGATGTGATTACCTGTGAAGAAAACTTTGGTGAAGACAGCCGGGGTCTGGGGCTGATCTGGTTTGAAAATCCGCTGAGATAAGCTGCGCTTAAAATTGATGCTCACCGAGCATAACTGATTCATTCTGTGATTTCCACTTTATTTCCATCCGGATCAAGAACAACGCTTTCGTAGTATCCGTCGCCGGTTAGTCTTGGTTTGCCGATAATCTTATAGCCATCAGCCCTGAGTTGTTCGGTGATTCCATCGACTTTTTCCCGATCTCCTGTGGAAAAAGCAAAATGAGTAAGACCCAGGTAATTTTCTTCATCATCATACAACTTTTCGCCCACTTCGAGTTTCTCCATCAATTCGAGTCGCGAGCCGCCCTCGAAAGCGATGAAGTAGGATTCAAAATTTTTCCTGGGATTGATGTATTTTTCCCCTGATTGGCCATGGAAGTAGTGCTCATAAAAAAAGCGCATTTTCTCCAGTTGCTTTGTCCATATGGCGATATGATCGATTTTCATAGCATCAATTGATTTGGTCACACTTATTGAACAAAATTCTCTGACATTTAGATCGATGAAAAGTCCTTTTCTAAAAATCGCTCACCGCAAATCGTAATAAAATTTCGCCCATTCAAGCGTTTTTCGGATACCCGCCTCATAGCTCGTGGCCGGTAGCTTACCAATTGTTTTTTCAAATTTGGATCCATCCAGAATCAATTTTTCCCGCTTCAGATACAGCATCTCTTTCACCTCCCTGATCACGGGAATAAAAAGCCCGAGAATGGAAAATAAGATATTAGCATTGATGGTACCGATTTTACTTTTTGAGCCTGCAAGTTTAGAAATTTTGTTCAGATATTCCCTCGCCGTGGTAATGCCCGCTCCTGGAACATTGAAGATCTGTCCTGCACTTTGTCCATGCAAAGCGGCCAGCACCATGGCCTCACCGGCATCTTCGATGTAAATCAATTCTACCCCGGTATCGAGATCGCCAATCCATTGCATGGCCTTTCCTTTCAATGCACTGATGTATAGCTTTTCTGAGAAACCATTTATAACGAAAGGACCATAAAAGTCAGGCATGCGCACAATGGTATAATCAAAGCCCTTTTCCAAAGCGGCATCAATCATCATCTGCTCCATCCTGATCCTGATATTGCCTTTTTTGGTGTGGGCTTCGTGCGGATGTAGCTCATCAACAGGATTAAACTGCGCATGTCCGTAAACATACACATTGCCGGGGAAAATGAGCTTACATTTATTCTTAATGGCCGCCTCAAGACAAACTTTGAAAAGTCTTACAGCGTCCTGATCCCATTTGTGATACGGTACATTCACACAGTAATATACCGTTCCGACATTTTTCATGGCTTTTTCGACATCTTCCGGGCTGCCGGCATCACCGACCATCAATTCAATGCCTGGAAGACCGTTTGCAAATTTTGATGCCTTATCCAGGTTGCGGACAAGGGCTTTTACAGTGAGATTTCTTTTAGTCAGAGCGAGTGCTACGGCCCGGCCTATACCACCTGTGAAGCCGAGGATGAGATTGTTTTTGTTGATAGTCATTATCTGGCATAATTATGTGATTCTGGAGTAATCAGGGAATATAATGCATCAAAAAGGTTCCCTTCTTTAATACTGTGAATAATTTTATTTGTTGCGCTTTTTATCGAAAAGGCAACATTATTTCGTGGCTATACGACAAACCCTAATCGTAACTCTTCGCCATTTGCAATGTCGAATGGTTATCATATGATTTGCAAGCCTTCTATACATGGCAAATAAGAAACATTGAATTTCATCCGGGAAGTATAGTGGAAATTTTTGATCGTTGGGGTTCCTTGCTGTATCGTGCGGAAAACTATAAAAACGACTGGGAAGGAACCTTCAAGGGCAGGCAACTGCCGGTCGATACCTACTTTTATACCGTTCAGTTTGGTTCAGACCAGAAACCGAAGAAAGGCACTGTAACCATTATCAGATAACGCAGGCAAAATAAGCGCCTAAAACCCAGCCTGGATTTTTTGCATTAATTTTTCGTTGCCAGAAATCAATTCTGCGATGTAGGTGCCCTTATCAGGAGCAAACCCAAGATCGATATCAGATTGAACATAACCGAAATGATCCGCCGTAACTGCCCTGGAAAAAATGAGCCTTCCCTGAAGATTGTAGATGTTTAGCGTCAGCATTTCATTGCTTTTTTTACCGCTTGCTTTTAGCTGGAAGGTCTGGCCTTTCAGTGGATTGGGATATACGGAAAAACCATCGTCTCCACTGACCAGCACATTTACGGCAGGGAAAACTTCAGTAGTGCCATCATAATCCGTTTGTCTGAGTCGGTAATAAGACAGACCCATGTATGGGTTTTGATCGGTATATGAATAATCCATTCGGGTATGGATGGTGCCGTTTCCATCAATCATTGTAATGGCTTCGAAATGTTTCCCGTTGCGCGACCGCTCGATGGTAAAGTAATCATTGTTTAATTCTGATGCGGTAGCCTAGGAAAGCAAAACGCCCTTGCCTTGTGGTGTTGCAGTGAAAGAGATTAGTTCGATGGGGAGGATTAAAGGTCCATTTTCGTCAGCGCCTCCGCTTTCTATTATTGTATCGAAATCTTTTCCCTGATATTGGGTATCGCCAATAGTAATTCTAACTTGGCCTAATCCGCCTGAATTTGTGATAGCGTCATTATCAGGATTTGTGTCCTCAATAATAAGAATAGAACTGCTAGCCAAGGTTAAGTCATTATTATTGGCCCCGTTGCCGCTTAGAATAAGCTTTCCGCCAACTTCAATTGTAAATACTATTGGGCCAAGTGAGGTTAGGTCCCACTTGTCGGCTAAGGTTATTGTAACTCCATTTGGCACAATGATCTCAGAGCAACCACAACTTGTATGACAGGCTATAACCTCAGCCACTGTATCGTCGGTGGATGATAATATGCATTGTGAAAAACATTTATTTGAGATCAGGTTTGAAAGAATAAAAATGCTGAATAACAGAAATATTCTTATTCTGTATTCATTAATGACTTTGATTATATTATTAAGCATCATTTTTAACATTTCAACCCATTTATACCACCCTTTTCCCAATAGTAACACCTATTTTTATAACTTCAAAGATAACCAACATTTTAACAAGAGATTATGCCGGTACTTAAATTTGATGAAATTCCCTACGAAGTAGTCCGTCCCGGACTCAGAAGAAAAATTATCCATGAGAAATCGCTTATGACCGTTTTAATTGATTTTGATGACGGTCCATGGGTTGAAAAGGAACCGCCCCACAACCATTCGCATGAGCAAACCTCTTACATCGCTGAGGGGGAAATCATATTTTACTGCGAAGGCGAGTCGGATCAGCATCTGAAAGCAGGGGATATGTTTGCCGTGCCATCGGGGAAAATTCACACAATTAAGCTTCTGTCCAAAAAAGCAAGATTGATTGATAGTTTCACTCCACTCAGGGAAGATTTTCTGAAGTGAAACATTTTAGTAGTGGTTTGAAGTTTAATATTAGTATGGTTAAGTCTCTATTCTACATTCTCATTTTTGTATCGGGCACGATTGTCTTGGCGCAGAAGCCGAGACTTATCATTTCTACAGACTTTAGCCGGGTTCCTGAAGATGAGCAATCTATGGTTCGATTGCTGCACTACGCAAATGAGTTCGATATTGAAGGGATCATCGTGCATGCAGCCGTCAATGAAAGCAATGAGCCGCCCATCCTGAAGGATTACATCGTTTATAAGATGATTAATATGTATGGACAGATTGAAAATAATTTACAACAACACGACCCGGAATATCCGACTTCTTCCTATCTGCACAGCATAGTAAAGCGGGGTTGTTTCGGCTATAGCACTTATGTGCCTGCGGAGCAATATCTTGGCGAGGAAAACGATACCCGGGGTTCTGAATGGATCATTGAGGTGGTTGACCGGCCGGATGAACGCCCGGTTATTATTTCAATCTGGGGTGGGGCGTGCGATCTGGCGCAGGCACTTTGGAAGGTAAGCGAAACAAGGAGCGCGGACTCGGTTGATATGTTCATCAATAAACTCCGGGTTTACTTTGTTGGAAGGAACGACAGTTCTGCTGAATGGATAGCTGATAACTTTCCTGATATGTGGCAGGTCACCTCTGTAAGTGATGAGGATAGGTGGCTTTCGGGCTATGAGGGAATGTTTGGTACGGATGATATGGATGACATGCCGGGTAGCTGGATACATGAGCATATCATTGGGGTCAATCCATTATCCGGTTTATATCCTGATACGCAATCATCAGGTGATGCATCAAAGCAATCAGGTATGTCAACGAATAGAGGGACTACACCTTCAGTTTCCTTTATTCCTGATGGCGGGCAAAGCAAGAAAGATCGACGGCAATCGAACAGGAGTAAGTCTGATGCAATTAATCAAAACCAAAGAACCTCTACTTACGACCTGCAGGAGTCTGCAGCCATAAGTTCGCCGGATGCTTCTCTGAATCGCTGGAAGCCTGCTTCCCGTAATAATTTTGCAGCAAGGGCACAATGGGGAGCTACAACCTTTGAAGATGCTAATCACCAACCGGAGATAGCCATAAATGGTGAAAGAGGCAAAGGAACAGTGATCGTAAAAGGCAGACCCGGACAAACATTCAAATTTAGTGCGCTTGACTCAACAGACCCGGACGGAGATAAGCTTTCATATTTGTGGTATTTCTACCCCGAGACCACCGTTACGGGCGCACCACCCATATTATCTGCTACCGATCAATCGGAAGTGCAGATAACCATACCTGAAATGATTCCTGATCGTGTAATTCATCTGATTTGTGAAGTGACCGACCATGGTTATCCCGCATTGACATCCTATAAAAGAATTATGATTACTGTTGAGAAATGACACTGTTGAGAATGGCTGCTTTTCCATACCGGGTTTATTCTAAACACGAGCTTTGAGCACCACTGGGGAGATTACTCCGAAAATGAGTAAAAGAAAGATGATATAATGGAAGATCTGGAGAAAATTCAACAACTTGAAAAAGAGCTGGATGAAGCCATGGCCAAAGTTTTTGACCTGGAGAATCGTGTGAAACGGGATGGACTGCTGCGATATGAACTGGAAGAAATGCTCCGCAGTATTTACCGGGATTGCAGGGAGGTTTTAAAAGCTAAAGAAAAAGAAAAGCCAACGCTTGAAAAAGTGCTGAAACATTTGTCGGAAAACATCCGGAAACTTGCCAGAGACTACCGGTTTGATCTTTAGTTGAGGCGCGGGATTTGCGTGTTTCCTGACTTTGCTTTTTCGGTAATCGAAAGTTTAATTACACCCGTTCGGAATCATCATACTTACGTTTTTAACCGCGCCCGGGCAACTGCCGATTTCCATCCGGCGTATAGCTGATCAATGGTTGCGCCTGAGAGTTCGGGCACAAAGGTTTTTCCTGTTTGCTTTAAGTTCATGATTTCACTCTTATCTTTCCACCAGCCTACGGCCATACCGGCCAGTAAAGTTGAACCGAGCGCTGAGATTTCTTCAATTTCAGATCGGATCACGGTGCTTTGAAGCATATCGGCCTGAAACTGCATCAGAAAATTGTTTTTTGTGGCGCCACCATCCACACGCAATTCCTGAAGATATACATTGGCATTTGCACTCATTAGGTCAGTGAGGTCTTTAATCTGGTAAGCTATGCTCTCAAGCGCTGCCCGGACCACATGGGCTTTTGTCGAATTTCGTGAAAGTCCCACGATACAGGCACGCGCATTGTTGTCCCAGAACGGGGCGCCTAATCCTACAAAGGCAGGCACAAAATATACGCCCATATTTCCATCAACTGAGGTGGCGAGCTGCTCTGTCTCGGAGGTATGCTCAATCAATTTCAATTCATCCTTTAGCCAATTGATTGTATCGCCGGTGCAATGGATATTGCCTTCAAAAACATAGTCTATAGTCTTGTTGCTTCCAAATCCAATGGATGTGACCAATCCTTTTGGCGGGGGAGTGGGTACATTACCAATATTTACCATCACCGAGGAGCCGGTGCCATAGGTAGCTTTTCCGGTGCCGGGAGTGAAGCAACGCTGCCCGAACAATGCCCCATGCGAATCGCCGATGAGACCGGCAATGGGGACAGGACGATCAAAGATGACCTCCGGTGAGGTATCGCCAAATACTTCGTCTGAAAAACGAATTTCCGGCAACATGGATGCTTTCAAACCAAAAAGATCGATCAGTTCCATATCCCATCGCAATTCCTCAATATTAAAAAGCATTGTGCGACAGGCATTCGAGTGGTCTGTCGCATGCACCTGGCCGTTGGTCAGTTTCCACAACAGCCAGGAGTCCATGGTGCCAAGCAACAAGTCACCCTTTTTTGCTTTTTCACTCGCGCCCTCCATATGTTGCATCATCCATCGGAGTTTGCTGGCTGAAAAATAAGGGTCGATCAGCAGGCCGGTTTTTTGCTGCACCCAATCGTTAAGCCCCTTTGATTTAAATTCATCACAAAAAGCTGCACCGCGCTGGCATTGCCACACCGCCGCATTGCAAATGGGCTGGCCGCTTGTTTTATCCCAGATCATGGCGGTCTCCCGCTGGTTGGTAATCGCGATGGCCGCAATTGCTTCAACAGAAATATTGCTTTCCTCCACCACGCTGATCATGCCTTTTTTCACATTTTCGAAAATTTCCACCGGATCGTGCTCCACAAATCCGGGTTGGGGATAATACTGTTTGTGCGCTATGGATACACGTTGTACCAGACGTGCGTCTTTGTCGAACAGCATGACCTTGGATGCAGAAGTGCTTTGGTCTATGGCGAGGATGTATTTCGGGGCATTATCCATTTCTCTTTTGTATTCTCAGTGCAGTGTACGGAATGGTGCTCGTATAGATGAATTTTCCCGGCTGTATATTCGATTCATCAACCACCTTCATATTCCACGTGTCCATGACTTCCAACTGATAATCAACATTCCCAGGCAACTCCAACTCAATTGTTTCACCCGCATTTGCGACATAGGCGAGGTAATAATTACCGGGATATGAAAGGATATAAACATTGTTGTTCAGGTCTTTAGCCTCGCCATTTACCAGCAATTCAGGTTGCATGTTTTGGAAAGGCGCCTCCAAAATCATCGATTTAAAATAGGCGATTCTTTCAGGACTTTTGCCTACCAATGTTCCGCCTTTAGCCCACCACCTCACTTCTGTGGTGTCTGAATCATTTTGTAAGGTTTCTCCATGAGTCGGATACCCGCCGCTCAGGCCGGCCATCCAGAAATAGCCGGCCATCTCTTCACCGCTCAGGTTGCCCCAACCACTGGGCACATCGCCTTCATAGCGCATTTCATCAAAGAGGAGGGGCTTCTTGTATTGCTCCCGCCATTTGATGGCATTGTAAAATTGTGAGGTCTGGGTGCTCACATGCGTGATCCATTGCCTGGAATGATCGTAAAAGTGATCTTCTGAGCCGTACCAGTTGTGAATACCCCTTAAGCGCTGGTGCGGATCTTCAGTTTGCAGTATCGTCCCGATTTCTTCCCAGTTGATGGTCTCCTTAATTTTCGGCACATCCCATTCGTTGGCCAGCGACCACCAGACATTGCGGTAAGCTGACAGGCGTGCAATCAAATACCGAACATACCGGCTGTTCATTGCATCTCCCATTTCACAATAGCCCCATTTATCGTATGGGTGAAAGAGAATGACATCCGCCTGGATGCCCATTTCGAGGAGTTGCGCCACTCTTTTATCAAAATTCCGGAAAAATTCATAGTTGGGCTTTGCGAAATCGTTTTGCTCTCCATCTCTTTGATATGGATAAATCCATGGCTCTGTTTCATTGCCATAGATATAAGTCTTGGGGAAAACGCACATTCTGATTTTATTAAATGGCGCTTTTGCCAGGGTTTGCAGTGTCTGTTCCTGGATGGATTGACTTACGCTGGTCCACTGATAAGCAGTTGTGCCGATGGCAAAATACGGCGTGCCGTCTGCATAATGCAGGTAGTGCGTATTTGCAACCTTCACCGGGCCGTGATTATCCGGCTCTGGCGCAACGCACTCAAACGATCCTGTCTGATTGCTCAGTCCGGAAACATTACTTTTTGTGACATACTTCCATACACCGGTTTTGTCTGGCGAAAAACGAATTTTATAGTTCCCGTTTCCATCATAGAATCCCGGCACATCCACCGAAAAATCACCGGTGGTGAATGTCGCCGAAATTTCATTATCCATATATGGATTTCCATCTGACGGACCGGTGAGACTTAGCCCGAATACGTGCCACTGTTCAACTTCGTAAAGCGCGTCCGGCGGGTTGCATTGTAAGAAGAGTACGATTGCACTGACCAACAAAAAACTAATCGCTTTCATAATTTCGGGGGTTTATTATTTTGGCTCCACCGTCACAATTACCCTTTTATACCTGGATAACGCCGGGGTTCCTTTATCTGTAACTTTGAGTATAAAATGCAGGGTTTCTTTTTTGTCAACCCTGGGCGCAGTGAAATAGGCCATGTGGACGTTCTCAGCTCCGTTTACTTTTACGACTTCCCCATAGGTACCTGCTTCCTGGTAGTTAAACCATAAAAAGCTGAAATTATCTCCATCCGGATCGTAAGTATCAAAAGCATCCAGGGTGAAGCCTTCACCTGATTTTACGGTTAGTTGCTCAGGATGCATTAACACCGGAACAGGCGGGTGGTTTGCTTCGGAAAATGGCTTGATGCACCAATCCATCCTTGCAGCAAAATCATTCTGAAAGTCATCCCTCCAGCGCCATAAGGTTTCTTTGTAACCGGTAAAAGTGGTTGTGTCCAATCCTACCGTCCTTCCATAGGTTTTGGAAACATAAGGTGTATAATTGTCATTGGCATTGGTCCAGATTGCTCTGGTTTCCGGTGCAGGCACAACGATGGAACTGCCGTCTTTAGTCTTGGAGAAATCCGGCTTATACAATTCATAGCGGCCGCCCCAGCCTCCCCATTCCGGATGTTCCGGATCATTCAGACCATTGGGTATTAACGACAAAAATGCCGGTGTATCGCCTTCCACACCCCATGCCACATCCGGGTATTGGGCACCGAGTGGGCCATGATCTTGTTGAATATTATCAGCCAACCATTGATTGCTGATTGTTTCATTATCAATGCCTTTTACGACAGAATTAATACCTGTCCAGGTGGCATCGCCATAATTGTCTCCTGGGCTCACGATGTAAAACAGATCCGGAAAATTGTTTCTGATCCATATGCCGCTGTCGTCCTGGTCGGAGATGGTATATACCCGCAGTTTGGTGATGAGTTGTTTTGCTGCCTTTTTGCTTTTTGTTTTGTCGATTTTATACAATGCCTGAGCCAATGTATTTACGCCTCCCCAGGTGGATATCCAAAGTGGCCGCTCGTCATTCTTTTCCAGTTCTTTGATAATCCAGTCTGAACCTTCGGTATCCATTCCCTTGCCTACGCCTGTCATGCCGTATTTTGGAATGCTCTTTTTTACCAGTGAGGATAGCTCTGCTGCCTTTGGAAATCCTTTGTCGTGTAGCAGAAGATTTGGGTGTACTTTTTCGTAAGCGTCAATTACCCGGTGGATGGATTCCGGATGTATTGATGACTGCATCCAACACGAGGTCGTGGCGATGATCCCTTTAATGTCTATTTCGTTGGAATAAAGTAGCAATCGAACCAGGGATTGGGTGTCATCCGGGTCTGCTTCAATGTCTGTCAGGATAATTACCCTGCTTTTTTGATTAGTCTGGGCGAGAAGGGAATGCAAGTAAAAGAATGCAATTGTTAGTATTAAGAATGTTCTCATTTGTTTAAATTTTTGTTTGTCTTCAATTATGCACTTTGAATCGCCAATTAATCATCCTATTGTGCGTCAACATTTTCCTTTGGCGATTTTATGATTTTATATTCATTTATTCATTCACTTGGGTAAAACATGGATTATAACCCGCTGGTACCTTGTGAGGGCAGGTTCGCCGCCATCTGTCACAGCCAATATGATGTGGATGGATTTAGGCAGGTTTACCTCGGGTGCAACGAAAGAAGCGCTGGGGTTTTCACTATTTTTTATTTCGATTCTACCCAGGTAGGTGCCAGGCTCAGGATAGTATAGCCAATGGTATTTTAAACTATTCCCATCCGGGTCTATTGAGCCTTTTGCAGAAAGTTGCACCGTTTTCCCGGATTTTACCTTCAGGATATTTTCATGCTCCAGAACAGCAACAGGAGGGTGATTGGCAGCCTTAAAGTCTTTAATTGTCCAGTCCATCCGTGCTGCAAAATCATTTTGAAAATGTTCACGCCATCTCCAGATCGTGGCTTGCTCATTGATATAGATTTTACCATCAGCCGCCTGAACGAAGTCATCCGCGTTTGTCCAGAAGGGGCGCGTTTCAGGTTCATGAAAGTACTTCTGCATCCGCGGTGTGTAATATTCATACCGGCCGCCCCAGCCGCCGTAATTGGGATTTTCCGGGTCGTTCAATCCATTATTAATCAGAAACAGAAATGATGGTGTGTCCCCCTCCATAATGTATTCGATATCCGGATATTGTGCGCCAAGCGGACCGTGATTCTGAATGTTTTTATCGACCCATTCATTGTCGATCATATAGGTGTCTGCGCCCGATGGGAAATGATAATGACGCTCTCCGGCAATACCTGTCCAGGTGGCATAGAAATATGAATTACCTCCGTTCTCATGATATCCCGGACTTGCGATGTAGAATAAATCCTGAAAATTGTTGCGCATCCAGGGTCCGGCGTTGTCCTGATCGGAAATGGTATAAACACGAATTTTTGATACGAATTTCGCCAGATCAGCTTCAGACCTTGTCTGCCTTACTTTCCATAATGCCTGAGCCAGGCAATTGGCGCCACCCCAAATGGGTACCCATACCGGCCTGGGATCATCTCTGTCAACCACTTCAATGATCCATTCAGAACCTTCAGAATCCTTTTCCGGCCCGACTGCATTCATGCCAAAGTCGGGATATCCTTTTTTAACTATTGATTTCAGATAATCATATTGCGGGTATCCTTTTTCATGCTTTTCCAGATTGTTTCTGACCTTATTATACGCATCGAGAATCTCGTGAATTCTCCATTCGGCAGTTTTGTTTCTTTGCCAGCAGGAAGTAGTTGCTACAAGGCCTTCCACATCAAACATATTGGAGTATAGCAAAAATCTCACGAGCGATTGCGCATCATCTGGTTCATTTTCGATGTCAGTGAGTACCAGTACCCTGGGTTTTTCAGTATTCTGCGCAATTAAGAATTGAGGAATGATCAGCAAGATTAACCATAGCATGTTTAATTTTTTCATAGCCTACGCATTTAGAAGTTTTAGAATTTCTCCGGCGATGCCGGATTCTGATATACCATAATGATTGAAGATTTCTTCCTGAGAACCGGTGATGGTGTATTCGTCAGGAACTCCCATAATTTTGAATGGGATGCTTATGCTTTTTTGTAAGATCAAGGCGGCACAGGCTTCACCCAGTCCGCCATACACACTGTGTTCTTCCACGGTGAGCATAGCCTTGCATTCGGCGGCAGCCTGCAATATTGCCGAAATATCCAGCGGCTTAATGGTATGCATACTGATGACCCGCGCCTGGATTCCATGGCCTTTTTCCAGTTTTTGGGCAGCCAGAAATGCAGGAAACACACATTCGCCTGTAGCGATAATAACCACATCATCACCTTCTCTGATTGTTCTTGATTTTCCGATTTCAAAAATTGAATCTGACCCAAGACGCTCCGGCATTGGTTTTTTTCCAAACCGTATGTATAAAGGTTTGTCAAATATCATAGCTTGTTCGATAGCCATTTTTGTTTCAAAATTGTCAGCAGGTGCGATAATGCTGATGTTGTTGATGGCGCGTAAAACGGAAAAATCATGCAGACTGTGGTGGGTGGAGCCCAATGCTCCATAGCTCACGCCGGCGCTGATGCCAATCAGCTTTACAGGATTGTCGGAATAGGCGACATCATTTTTGATTTGTTCCAGTGCACGTGCTGTGAGAAAACAGGCAGGGGAGACCGCAAAAACCTTTTTCCCGCACGATGCCAACCCGGCAGATATCCCCACCAGGTTTTGTTCGGCGATGCCAACTTCAATCATCTGGTCAGGAAATCGCTCTCCAAAAGGCACCAGTTTACCCGAACCGCGCGAGTCACTCGTCACAACCAGGACATTTATATCTTCAGCGGCCAGTGCAGTGAGTGTTTCGGAAAAGACTTCAAGATTGGCTTTGTTCATTCTAAGTGAAAATTATTAGTTTATTCAATTGGATGTTTGGCTTATAATGGCCACCCAATGCCCATTTGAGGGTGTTTTGAGATTGACCTCATTACCACCATTTATAATTGTTTCTGTCTCCCAACGGCCTTCGGTGACGTGAAGCCACTTCAGATTGAATTGCTGAGGGACATCAGCCAGGTCGATGGTGACTTCACCATATTTCGGAAAGTACACGGCAAAATCCCCTCTGCTATCTGCTAACAGATATGCCTCATTTTCCTCTCTTCCTGTAAGCAACTCGTTGCGGGGTTTGGCAGAGAATATGTCAATTTCGTCAGAAGCCCAGCGCATGGATTGGATGATTTTTTGTGCAAGGGGGCCAAGTCCAAGGCCAAACTCCGATGATGCTTCATGCGCAGATGGATCTTCGACAGGGTGTGGCCGGTGAAAACGCGCGCTGGCACATCCCGCGAAAACTATTCTGCAAAAACGTGCCACTGATTCATCTTCGCCGTGCCTGGTGGCGCCATAATTTTTCATATTGTTGATGGGTCGCGGGCTTCCTGAAATATAGTCGCGTACGTACATGATGTTGTCATAATGCCCCTGACCAAGTCCTGACCATGCATTATTTTGAGAAATATCCAGAAAAGTGTAGCGCTCCGGATGATCATAAACGGCGTGGTGATCAACCGCTCTGACATCTTCATTTCGGCGCATTTCAGTGACATGCACCTTCACGCCGCTCTTTTTTGCTGCCGCATGCACATAATCTGCCCAGTAATTGCTCCAGGCAATCAGTTCGCCACTCTCGTTATTTACACAATACAGCACATTGGGATATGGCAGAGAAATGGAGAGTAATTTATCCACATATGCATGCTGATATTGTAGAATGAGCTTATTATCATTTAAATCCGGTACCGTTCTAAAAAACGGATGTTCGGTAGGCTCTCCTCTCGGTGCGTAGTTGATGGCCGTCGGCAAATCTGATTCCTCGGGCGTATAGTTCTGATTGTTCAATGGATTGTAAGGGTGATGCGACCATCCGCCAAATGACTGATGATCTTCATAGTGATCCCATGGATCCCAGATTTCAAGTTGCACAATGATATCGCGTTCAAGGCATAAATCCAGGAAATTCTCAAGTCGCTGCCAGTATGCTTCATTAAACCGGTCGAGGTCAAACAGGTTTGCATCGGTCTTCTGATACGCAAAAACATTCCCCTGATTGCGATGGCTCATGGTGTTGCGCACATAATTACCCCCAACAGAGAGGAGCAAATCCAGATGCGCTGCCAGACCCAAAGGGTGATTGAACAGGTTGTCCTGCCAGCTTCCTCCGAGCAACAGTACAGGCCTGCCCTTATATTGCCAATACATTGGGTTTTCTGTAAAAAGCTGAATGTCAGATTGATGATCATAGCCTGTTAAATCATCACTTAAGCTTTTAGAAATATCAGGAAGATCAGCCAGCATGAGTTGCTCTATCAGTTGTTCCATTTCTTCCGGATTCTTTTTCAAAACCAGGTACGCGTGATTATAGCGATCTCCTTCCTCCCAATAATTATCCCCATTTTCCTGGGCCACACAATACCCATTTTCCACCTTGTCCCAATACTCGCCGACACCACCATGCACCGCGTACAAAACGGCGGTTTGATCGTAAGATGCATTGTCCAGAATTCTTCCTCTAAACTGATCCTTCATCCATGGGGCGTGTTTGCTGAAATGCATGAATCCTGTGTGTAGGGGATGATTTTGATTAATTTTATTAAAAACGTCGCCGGTTTTAATGACTACCCCGATTTCAAACCCGGAAAAAACTACTGGCACGGTAAGATTTTCCAGGACATATTTGGTCACGCCTGGCATGTCACCGTTAAAATTCCATTCATTTTCACCTTTCGGGAAATGTCCGCCCATGATGACAAACTCTTTTACTTTTTTCTCAATCAGTTCTTTTCCGGTGAGGCCGGAATGTGTGTCCGGTCCGGACATGATTAAATCCATGATATTTTTCAGTGGTCCGACCGTAACTATGGTGACGCTTTTATCTTTTTGGCCGCTAAGAATTTTACGGTAGAGCTCCAGTGCCGACGGCACATCGTCGTTGGTGAGTTGATGCGGTAAATGATCCGCGACAGCTTTGTTGTAATTCCACTCCGAGTAGTAGGCTTCCTTGCTTCTGATGCCCATCGGGATGTCCGGATTTCCATAGAACCGGTTCACACCATCCATGGCAGGTATAACATATTGCTCGGTTGACCAACTGGCGATGCCCAGCAGTTCGCATTTGCCCTGATTGTGGAAATTGTGCAGCATAGCCAGTGCGCCAAGATCGTCAGCATC
>CAYZWN010000001.1:0-63773 GCA_964482185.1 uncultured Roseivirgaceae bacterium | reverse complement strand
AAAAGAACAAATATTCCAAGAAGGATTTTTTTCATGATAATTTATTTTTAGTTAATTGGTATGGTCTTGATTGCCGCGTTCACACCAATCGATACATTTTCAAGTTCGCCCTTAAAGTTTCTCCTTTGTAATTCTTTAGCTTCAATCACAATCCTGTCGCCTGGTCTTGCCTGGGCTACAAATGATGACAGATCAGCTCTGGTACTGGTAATAGGCTTTGTTTCGATACCACGTTGTCCTCTGGCGAGCGTTACTTCCCACCTTGTTACCCTATATTGGGCATCTTCAGGAAGAAACTGAGCGAAATCAGGATCAGGGATCGCTTCCAAAGAAATTTCTCTTGGCACCTGGGTAACACCTTTCTTCAGGTCAATTTCCCTGCCACCACTCTTGAGGGACAGTTCAGGCTTTGGAATTTCTTTTACCCTGAAAGTTTGTGTTCCGATAAAGGTCTCACTGCTATACACTGAAAGTTCAACGGTCGGAGAAGTTGGGATGATAGTAACTTTTCCACCTCTTCCTCCTTGTGAGGAACCACCTTTAACTCTGAATGATGGATTATAGGCTGCGCCGAGCGCTGGCACCTGAACATCAAGGTTGTTCCCACAATTTCTGTACAATGCCTGTACAGATGCAGACTGAATTTGTATGACAGGCCGGGCTACTATGTATTCAAATGTTCGGGTGTATTTCTGTCCGTCCAATTCGATTTCGGCAGTAATGTTCCTTTTTTCCTGTCCGTTTGCATCATACTTATCTGCCTTTGCAATAAATTCGAAAGTACCGACGCCATTTTCATCCACAGGTACTTTAACGCCATTATAGGCCATTGTAGGGGTTGCCCCGACCGCCGTTGCTGTCACAAATAACTGTGCCTTATATTTCGCCCCGGCTGCAACTAACTGTGATTCAGGCAGCAACATCGGCTGAATATTCTGGAATGAAACGTCTTTAGCTCCAACCTGGCCGCTGAGTACATTGAGTGCAACACCTTCATAGTCGAGAATTAATCCCTCCAACTGACTCAATGATGCTAGTCCGCCGGCAGTGGGCACACTTTCAAACATCAGTTGCGAAAAATTCTTTGTTCTCTGATTAGGTATTTGGCTCCAGTATGGGTCTTCTTTTCCGTCCAGCGCAACTGCCGGAAATTCCTTACCTGTAAAGCCGGTCAACCATGAAGTGTATTCATTAAGTTTGGTTTGTAATTCCTCGCCTTTTCCGGTTCTGATCATCAATGTGGCAATTTTATCCATATCCTTAGCGCCGCGAAGCATTTTGGTTTCAGGATCTCGCCCACCGGTGAGTTCAACGATTTGATCTTTCAATCCGTCCATATAGGTCACAAGTTCGTTAGTCCTGTTTCTGACCTCTTTCGCTTTATCGAGGACTATCACATCGTCTTCCCGGTTGCCTTTTTCCTGTACAACCGAGGTGATGTTGCTTACCGTGGTACTGTTTCTTCTGCTGTTTTCTCTGATTTGATTTTCAAGTGTTCCATTGATCAGTTCAAATCTTTCCAATACAGCAGAATCCACGTTGAGGGCAAGCAGGGCAGTCAGTACCAGGTACATCATGCCAATCATCTTTTGTCTTGGGGTTTCCTTTGGAGCCATAACTGTTTAATTTTATCTGAATTAGGCTTGACTTCCCTTCATGGCATTGATCATGCCGCCGTAAATGCTATTGAGCTTAGACAGGTTAGTGGTAAGCTTGTTGATCTCACCTTTGAATGTTTCAGCGTCCTGCGTAGCTTTTGCCATGCTGTCAAGGGATTGGGTAAGGTTTGTATAAAACTTATTCATCGCCTTGATATGTTGGTTTACATCCTGAAGTTCCATTTCATAAACTGCGTTAAGTGCACCGAGATTTTTAGTCACATTCTGCACCTGATTGTGATACTCTTTTGAATCTTTGGATGCATTGGCCATTTCCGCGGTAGCATTTTTTGAAACATTTGCCATTTCTACCATTGAGTTAACACTCGCTGCATAAGACTGGTTCATCTTATTGATGTTTTCAGCAGCACTTTTCACAGATGCTGTATATTCAGTGGTGGCTGTCGCGGCGTTGCCCATCTGTCCGAGTTTTGATGTGGTTTCGGAAAGATTTCTCATACCTCTTCCGAGACTTTCGACCAGTTCCGGGCCAATTTTAGCGCTCTCGAGCATGGTGTCCAATTTTTTGGAAACGGACTCTTGTGGATTACTCCTGGATGCCCTGGCTCCAATAGCCCCTGCAAAATCTTCTGCCAATTCGGGATAGACTTTTGTCCAGTCCGGCTCAGATTTTTTAGGTTCAAACGCACTTAAAAAGAAGATGATGGCTTCTGTAGTCAAACCAACAGCCAACATCACACCAGCGCCCTGTATGTGTAGTATTTTGAACATTGCACCAGTAATTACAACTGCGGCACCAATACCATACACCTTGGGCATGATCGTGCTAAAAAACAATTCTTGAAATCCGCCTCTTTTGCTCATTTTGATTATACTTTAAGTTTTACAGAATATCGTTTAAATAAATGGTTTAAAATTCAGCGCCTGTTGAGCGGCCCAGATAGGTCATTGCACATCTGAAACCGATGAAGGCTCTTGTTGTATCTTTGTGTTCGTAAGATCTTGTTCCTGTTTCCAGGTAGTAGGCGATGTCTTTCCATGAACCTCCGCGTACAACCTTTAGCGGCTCATTATCATCATAGTAGGTTGGATTCAAGTCCCAAACCAGAGGATAAGCTGCTGGGTTGAATGCATCCTCGCACCATTCTGCAACATTGCCTGCCATATCAAAGAGTCCGTAATCGTTGGAGAAGAATGAATACACCGGAGATGTGTAGGCATACCCGTCGTCGTAATAGTTACCTCTTCCAGGTTTGAAATTGGCAAGCATACAACCCTTTGCATTTCTTATATACGGATTTCCCCATGGATACTTTGCCATATCCCTGCCGCCACGGGCAGCGTATTCCCATTCCGCCTCATTGGGCAACCGGAAGTTCGGCATTGGCCACTCTCCCACGCTGGCTCTGAAATCATTCAAATAATTAGTGCGCCATCTGGAAAAATATCTCGCTGCCTCCCAGTCCACACCAACAACAGGAAAATTATCGAAAGCCGGATGCGACCAATAATAAACCAGAAGCGGATCGCCCATGTGATGCGCAAAATCCTTTACCCAAACTGTTGTATCGGGATAAAGCTCTTTCATGACGAAGTCTTCACCCAGGATGTTTATTGAATCAATCATTATGGCCTCAACGAATTGCCTGTATTCATTATTGGTGATTTCAGAATCATCCATAAAGAATGCTCCGATGGTGACTTGTTTGTTGAAATTGATCTGGGTTGCGGCAATATCTTCGTCTGCCTGTCCCATGTGGAAAGTTCCTGCAGGTATCGGCACCATGCCATAAGGAATGACCATCCCTGTCCACTCTCTTCCCGGCACGCCTACCAACTCGCCGTTATCGCCGCCTCTGCCGCCTAATAAACCACAGGATTGATTCAATACCGCAATTATCAGGATTAAAAGCGCAGGTTTGCCACTAATAATTAATTTACTCATAACACCTTGTTTAAACTTAAAATTCTAATTTCCGTGTCTAACTAAATTTTGAACTTAAATGAAAGTTCAATATTACGCTAAATTTACTGCCCGAAAAATCTACTTTTTTGTAGATTTATTACAACAATATGTTTTAGCTCACAAATTTATTCTTTCTCTACCTCAACGGTCAATTCAATATTTTAATGTCTGAATCGCGGGGTTCTTATAATTTTTTTACCACCTCCGGTCATCGCAGGCATATTATAGCTCAGGAGTAACTCATGAGATGTAGCCTGCTTGGCTTTTTGTGCCTGGATCACATAATCAAGAGAATAACCAAGCTTCAACGATTTATCCTTAAGAAGATTCATTCCCATGATAGCAATGACTGCCTCAGATTGCCTGTAGGATAACCCTCCCCAGAATTTTTCTCTGTAAGTTCCTAAAATGCCTATATCAAACGAATACGATACAAAATCTGTCTTCACAAGCAAGGTTGGTGTCAGTACTACATCGTAATTGAGCTCATACACGTAACCACCATTAATGACTACGTTGTTTGCCAAAGCATTTCTGAGTGAATCGGTATTGAAATCAAAATTTGTGTTCAGAATGTGATTCATACTTACACCCGCATAATACTTTTCTGTTTTATAATAGATGCCCGCTCCCATATCCGGCCTGTATTGGCTTTCCTTACCATTTAGTAGTAATGGATCGTCCGGTCTCACTGCCCTGTACTGGGAGAAATCAATTGATTGCCCATAGACACCGCCGCGGAGACCGAAACTTAGTTTGCCATTACCGACAGCGAGGTGGTAAGCGTATGATGCCATAAACTGAATATTGTTTTGCGGTCCGATCACGTCATTGACAAAGTAAAAGCCGGCGCCGCTTCTGAGCTTAAATATAGGCGCATTAAAACTTGCAAGAAAGGTATTTGGTGCACCACCCTCGTCGAAGGTTCCTGTATAGCCAAGCCACTGCGACCGGTATAACGTGGTGAGATTGGTCATGCCCGATACCCCAGAGTATGCAGGATTATTAAATAAGTCATTGAACATATACTGTGAGAACTGGGGATCCTGTTGTCCGAAAACAGGTCTCAGAACTGCAAGTAAAACTATAACAAATAGTATTTTTCTCCCTGATATAAACATAGTTACAACGTTAGGGATTTAAAGCAATGAAAAATAACAAAATTCTACAATTAATTACAAAATGTAATATTTCAAAAATTGTTGTAAAAAAACAGAACTTTCTCTTTTTACTCTGCACCTAAAGATTGTTCGCGGCTTTGATGTAAGTTTCCAGCGCACCGGTCATGGAGGGCGCATCAGGCATTGGGGCTTCGATATCCAATTCCAATCCGGCATCTTTCACAGCCTTGGCCGTAGTCGGACCAAATGCCGCAATCCTTGTTTTGTTTTGTTTGAAACTCGGGAAATTAATGAATAAAGAGTTAATACCTGACGGACTGAAGAAAGCAATTATATCATAATTCACATCAGCCAGATCCGAAAGATCGTTCGCTACCGTACTGTAAATGACTGCTTCAGTAAATTTATATCCGTTTTTAGACAGAAAATCAGGGATATCATTTTTACGGATGTTGGAGCACGGAAAAATATATTTTTCGTTTTTGTGCTTTTTTAGTATTTCGATTAAATCCTGGGCTGTTTTGGACCCGGTAAAGATTTTGCGTTTCCGGATTACTATATATTTCTGGAGATAATTAGCCGTTTGATCTGAAATGCAAAAATACTTCATGTCGGCAGGGACTTCAATTTTCATCTCCTTGCACAACCTGAAGAAATGATCAACCGCATTTCTGCTGGTGAAAATTACAGCCGTATACTGAAGCACCTCTACTTTTTGCTTCCTGAAATCCTTCAAAGAAACAGGCTCGATATAAATAAATGGCCTGAAATCGATTTTGATTTTGTATTTTTCGGAAAGTTTCCGGTAAGGAGAATCCTCATCTTTTGGCTCTGGCTGAGAAACCAGGATGCTTCTCACTTTTTCCAATCTGCTCTTATCAAACATTGTTTCCTAATCTTTATAAAATGCCGTACGGTTTGGCGCTTATTTTACAAAAAAGTTCAATCCCAAAACAATAGGGATGAGTTCAGCGCTGCAAAGGTAAGAAAATAAATGTAGATTTTTAATGGCTACTATGCCCCTTAATTTGAAATATATCGCGGCGATCCGGAGAAAGTTAAAAATAATAGCCAGAAATATAAGCGAATTCAGCAAGTTGCTGATTGTGTGAAAATGATTGATGATTGAATAAGCAAGGATCACGAAGATAATGGAATAAAAAATCATCGCCATTCTCAGGTACTCCAGAAAATAGAAATTTATACGTTCTCCTACTCCAAATAAAGAACTCAAAACCGAAATAAGGATGTATTTGAGAAATATGGAGATCAGGGTAAGGATAAAGACAAAAAACCACCCAAAAAAGGGATTCCAATGCATTATAAAAATGTCGCCCAACGGGTTATTATAGAAATGCAACGATATCACCATGAGCGCGGCCATCATTGCTGCCTGGTAAATAATGATAATGGTATGTGTTTTGGTTAATGTCCGCCATTTGGCCAACAGTGTAGCTGTAAATCGAAATGAAAATAAAGCGGACAGGCTGTAGAAATCAGCAAGTTCGGCAGGCAAAGCAACCTTCAATATCACAAAAAATGTGAAAACAACCAGAATGATTAGTTTCAGGTAATCATCTCTGTTATCGATTTGGCGTAAGCTCACGGGGTTAACATCTGATGCAGCACCTATACTCTGCTGTTTGTACCCGATGACCGCTTTCGGTGGATAATCAAATCTTGCCTTTCTGTAAAGTGTGAAATAAGCCGGGGCCGAATTGAAGTAAGACAACAAACTATCTAATAAAAAAAGTTCTTCTGATTTATCATCGAAATGCAGGTAAAACCTGTTTTCGATAAAAAGGCTTGTTCCTGATGGGATGCTGATTTTAAGATACGTCTCTTTTCCATAATCACTGTCCAGCTTCAGATGAATAGCATAAGGCCTGTTTGCATTATTATCCAGAAAAGGAAGCAGTCGTTGCTCTGCCTTGTTCATGAATAGCCAGTCGAGACTTAAATCTTTCTTGACAAGAAATTGTGCTTCAACTGCCAGATGACAGAAGCTTAAAAGAATGGCTATCAGAAAAACTTTCTTTGTATCCAAGAAGTATCAGATATGAGATTAGAAAAGCTATTTAAACCAGTACAAATCAATTTAAAAATATTTAAAATCTGCCTATATATCCAAAATGAATTTTAGAATAGCTGAGATCAAATGGCTGGGTGCTCGATTTGCCGAGTGCAAATACAATGTTAAACAGCCCTGCATCAGTATCGAAACTCAGGCCGGTACCTAACCCAAAAGGATAATCCAAAGTTTGAATGATTTCATTGGCAATGATGCCCTGATCAAAAAAAATCAAAAAATGGCTTTCTTCGGAAAAGTAAAATCTGGTTTCCAGATTCATAATACCGAATCCTGAAGCGAATACTGACTGCTCGGTAAAGCCTCTCAGGTTTTTAAGACCACCTAACCTGAAAAGTTCGGCAGTAAATAGTTGTTTGCCGTTCAGATAGCCTCCAAGCGCCCTGGCCCTGAGCACAGAGACCTTCCCCAAATACCAGAATTTTTCCAGCAAGCCTGTCATTTTGTATTGCGTGGTATTTAGTTCAATATCATCATAGACATCATCCGAAATCAATGGGTTTTTAATGATTTTTTTCTGACCAACTGAGGCTTTAAAATCCCCACTCCATTTCCTGGCCGGTAAGCCGCGTAATTCAACCCGGTTTACGCTGTAATACAGGCCGTAGTGGTTGAGATTGAAATCATTATTTTCCGGAAGTATCTGAGCATCTTCAATTCCGGCTGTACTGATGAGTCTTGAAGAGAAAAAATCTGTTGAAAAACCAATGTTGCCCCCTTTGATCGTGAGCGTGGACAAGTCAAGGCCAATCGACCGGTTCAAAAAAGTGGTGTCCTGTTTAAGCAAATCAAAGTGAACGCCAAAACTTAAAGGGGTACGAAAGATATTCGGATGATAATAGGCCATATTCAGCAACTGTGAATTAGCATCATATCGCTGCCATTCAAATTTGATGCTTTTACCCGAGGCAAAAAGATTTTTCAGATCAAGGAGCACTTGCCCTGTTATCAGCATTTTGCTTTCTGTATTTTCATTTGGCAGCAATCCCAGCACACCGTCAATTGAGCTCACCTTTTGTTCCTGCAAATCCAGTATAACCGTGCATTTACCATCGCTGATAAGTATTTCAGGTTCGCTGGTCAGCCGGATGAACGGTAACAGACTAAGCTTATTTTTTATGCTTTTAATAATGTTTTCTTCATAAGGACGGCCTTTATACATTCCCAGGTGTGTCATCAGGTACTCAGGTTTTAATTTGTCGATGCCGCTCATAGCCAACGAATCGAACACGATATAGGGGCCAGAGTGATAATTCAGACAGGCTGATAGCTCGTTTTGCGAAACATTTATAGAATCCAGTTTTACCGAGGCAAAAGGATAGCCATGGTTTTCCGCATAATCAAGGATTGAATTGAACAGCTGGGTCAGGCGGTTATATGAAAATGACTTATTATGATACTGCAGGGGTTTATATCCGGCTTTATTGAGCATCTGATCAGGTACGTTGCCCTGGCATAAGTTTCCTAAAACGTACACTTCTCCCACGAAAAAATTGATCTGAGCCGAAGCGTCATCCAATCTGGCAACAGAATAATCTGCTAACAGGTAACCTTGCTCGTATAGTGTCCTCAGCCTTTGACCGATTTCAGCATACATGCCCAGCGAATCGACCTGGAAAGAGCGGTCAGGCAAAATCTTTTCGCCGGAGGCTTCCGATTTGAAAAACTGCGTATGTACAGTCATTTTTTTCTGGGCAAACACATGAAGTTGTGTGATTACCAGGAGCGATATGACAATGAAAGCCTTGAATCTCAAATTTATTTGATCAAAATTTGCGTAAAAGTAACAATTTTGGCTGGTCTGTACATTCATATACCCTTTTGTAAACAAGCGTGCTATTACTGTGATTTTCATTTCAGCACCAACCTTTCATACAAAAATCAAATGGTGATGGCTTTGGTAAGGGAAGCGGCACTTCAAAAGTTATATCTGCGCGGTGAGGCACTTGACACCATCTATTTCGGCGGAGGCACACCTTCAATTCTTGATGTCAGCGATATTCAGATAATTCTCGATGCTGTTTATGGCAATTTTACAATTAACAGCAGCCCGGAAATTACACTTGAGGCCAATCCGGATGACCTCACACGGCAAAAGCTGATTGCTTTGCGCAATATCGGGATAAACCGGCTAAGCATTGGGATCCAGTCGTTCAATGATGATGTATTGAAATTACTTAACAGGGCGCATTCATCCGAAGATGCGATTAATTGCCTTAAAAATGCCAGGAAGGTGGGTTTCGATAATCTTTCGTTTGACCTCATTTTCGCAATTCCCGGAAGCAGCAAAGCTATCCTGGAAAAAGATATTGACATTGCCA
This sequence comes from uncultured Roseivirgaceae bacterium, assembly GCA_964482185.1. Taxonomy (GTDB): domain Bacteria; phylum Bacteroidota; class Bacteroidia; order Cytophagales; family Cyclobacteriaceae; genus JAAUQL01. Next base: position 54,657 of record CAYZWN010000001.1, on the reverse strand, counting down.
TGGAGTACAGGCCGGAACACCTTTCAGCCTACAGCCTTACGGTTGAAGAAAAAACTGTTTTCGGCAATTGGTATAAAAAAGGAAAATTCAAAAAGGTGGATGAAGATGAGACCGCCAGTCAATTCGATTTCCTCATCAGCAGACTTGAACAAAACGAATATGACCATTATGAAATCTCTAATTTTTGCAGAGACCAGAACTATGCACGACACAACACTTCCTACTGGAAAAACATCAAATATCTCGGGATAGGGCCCGGTGCACATTCATACAATGGCGAAAGTCGGCAATTCAATATTGATAATAATGCCAAATACCTCAAATCCATCAGCCAGAACGAAATACCATATGAAATTGAGATGCTCGATGAAAAGGCCAGGATCAACGAATTTCTGCTCACTTCGCTGCGCACCAAATGGGGGTGTAATCTGCTTGATTTGAAAACACTTTTTGATTTTGATATCATGGAAGAACACAGCGCAAAACTGAGCCATCTTGAACGGGCGCAGCTTATAAAATTGGAGAATGATGTAATTTATCTTACCCGCAAAGGAAAATTTATTGCAGATGACATCATTTTGTCACTGTTTAAATGTTAGGCATCTGTCTCTAATATTTACCCCGACAACTATTCTTATCAACCAGGCAAAGTCAGAAATGAAAAGGATGAGAATCCATTCATTATTCGTTTATTTTATGACAGGGGCTTGGCGTTATGTTGGCATGCGAAGACAGGAAAAGTATCCGTTGCAATCCTTCAGCCCGACTGCTATTATTTTTGTGTTACCAGACTGCAACCGGGGTATTCTGACTTTGATAAGTTCGATATTATCAGTTACTTTGCACACCCATTAATAACCCCCTTAGAATGAAATATATTTCCAAATATAAAGCAGTTTTAGTTTTAGAAGACGGTACTTTTTTTACAGGAAACGCGATTGGAAAAAAGGGTACAACCGGAGGAGAGATTTGCTTCAATACCGGCATGACAGGCTATCAGGAAATCTACACCGATCCGTCCTATTATGGACAGATCATCGTGAATACAACTTCGCATATTGGTAATTATGGGGTTCACAGTGAAGAGCAAGAGTCAGAAAAACCTAAGATTTCAGGATTGGTGGTAAATGATTACTCGATTGTTCACAGTCGGTTTCAGTCAGAAAGTTCACTACAGGACTATCTGATAAGGCACGATGTAGTCGGCATATCCAACATAGACACCAGAAAATTGGTGCGACATATCAGGAATAAAGGAGCGATGAATTGCCTCATTTCTTCAGAGGAACTCGATACGGAAGTTTTAAAGAAAAAGTTAAAGGAGATACCCTCTATGGATGGGTTGGAGTTGGCGTCGGTAGTATCGACCAAAGAAGCTTTTTTCTATGGAGATCCAAACAGCAAATTTAAAATTGCCGCACTGGATATCGGCATCAAGCTTAGCATCCTGAAAAATCTCACGCAACGCGGTTGCTATGTAAGGATATATCCGGCTAAAACCTCATTCGAAGAAATGGAAAAGTGGAATCCGAACGGTTATTTTCTTTCCAATGGTCCCGGAGATCCGGCGGCCATGGATTATGCCATCGCAACAGCTAAAAAAATAATTGCATCAGGAAAGCCAACTTTTGGTATTTGTCTGGGACACCAGATTGTTGCGCTGGCCAGTGGCTTATCGACTTATAAAATGCATCATGGTCACCGGGGGCTCAATCATCCGATTAAAAATCTTCAAACAGGATTATGTGAGGTGACATCTCAAAATCATGGTTTTTGCGTAACCAGAGAGGATATTGATAATAATGATAATATAGAGATTACCCATGTAAATCTTAATGACAATACAATTGCCGGAATCAGGTTAAAAGACAAGCCTGTTTTTTCCGTGCAGTATCACCCGGAATCATCTCCTGGACCTCATGACTCCAGGTATTTATTTGATTCTTTCGTCAAACTAATGTCTAATAACTAAATTTTTAAAAAATGAGTCTTATTGAAATAATCCAGGCAAGACAAATCCTCGATTCAAGGGGAAATCCTACCGTTGAGGTAGATGTTATAACCGAAAATGGCATACTCGGAAGAGCTGCTGTTCCATCAGGCGCTTCAACAGGAGAAAACGAAGCCGTTGAACTGAGAGATGGTGATAAAGCAAAATACTTGGGGAAGGGAGTACTCAAGGCCGTTGAAAACGTAAACGACAAAATCGCTGAGGAACTAGTCGGCATTTCTGTTTTCGAGCAACGTCTCATTGACAAAATCATGATCGAGCTTGATGGTACTGAAACAAAGTCAAATTTGGGAGCCAATGCTATTTTAGGCGTTTCTCTCGCAGTGGCTAAAGCAGCAGCTCAGGAATCAGGGCAGTCTCTTTACAGGTATATCGGTGGCACCAACGCTCATGTACTGCCGGTTCCGATGATGAACATTATTAATGGTGGATCGCACTCTGACGCTCCAATCGCATTTCAGGAGTTTATGATTCGCCCGGTTGGCGCGAAAACATTTTCTGATGCACTTAGAATGGGTTCAGAAGTATTTCATAATCTAAAAAATATCATTCACGACAAAGGCTTAAGCACTGCAGTCGGTGATGAAGGCGGGTTTGCACCCAATTTCTCAGGCGGTACTGAAGAAGCGCTTGAAAGTATTTTACAAGCGATTGAAAAAGCAGGGTATAAATCAGGAACTGATATCACAATCGCATTGGATTGCGCAGCTTCAGAGTTTTATGAAAACGGAAAATACAATTATGCCAAGTTTGAAGGTGCCGGTGGACAAGTCAGAACCCGCGAACAACAAGTGGAATACCTTGCTGATTTGATTTCAAAATACCCGATCGATTCCATCGAAGACGGATGTGATGAAAATGATTGGGAGGGTTTTGCATTATTGACCAAAAAAATCGGAGACAAATGTCAGTTGGTAGGAGACGACCTGCTGGTTACCAACGTAAAATTCCTGAAGCGAGGTATTGATGAAAAGTGTGGTAACTCCATCCTTATCAAGGTAAATCAAATCGGAACACTCTCAGAAACGCTTGATGCCATTGAAATGGCCCACAAAGCCGGATGGACTGCTGTCGTGTCGCATCGCTCGGGAGAGACCGAAGATTCTACGATCGCTGATATCGCTGTAGCGACCAATGCAGGACAGATCAAAACCGGATCGCTTTCACGTTCTGATCGTATGGCCAAGTACAACCAGCTACTCCGGATCGAGGAAGAGCTTGGTGAGGTTGCGGAATATCCTCAGAAAAAATAGAGTATTAAAAGATTTATCACAAATAGCCGTGCACCAGCAAAGTGCATGGCTATTTTATTTTAGAGCCTTTTTTCAGGACGGATAGAGCGATCATCGGTGGTTTTTTCAAAAAATCGGCATGTTTTCATTTTCATTCACGAGAATTTAAAATAGGTCATTTGTTTTACTGTTATTTAAATGTTTATTTTAGCAATCGATCAAAGCAAAGATGAAAAAACTGCCAAAAACATTCAAAAACTTTTATTTTGCTGCCGGTGCCATATTTTTACTATGGATGATTTTTCTTGATTCCAATGATTTATACACGCAATACCGATTGGGAAGACAACTCAAAACGCTGGAGCAGGAAAAAGATTTTTATCAGTCAAAAATTCAGGAAGTTGAGCAGGAGCGTGAACAATTGCTAACCAATTCGGAGGCGCTGGAAAAATTCGCAAGAGAAAACTATCTAATGAAAAAAGACAGTGAAGACCTCTATGTAATCGTTGAGGAGTGAAATTTTTCTGACCGACTTTTCGTTAATCCCCTGTCGCATTCTAAATAAAGTTATGGTTTACAAAATTATTGTTGTATTCTTTTTTTTATGTTCAGGCCTGAAACTGGCAGCTCAGGATCAACAAGGGGAATCTTTTATGGATCGTGTTACTTTTGGTGGAGGATTTGGCGCATGGATCAGTGATAATTATTCCTTCGTTGAATTATCACCTGCTGCAGCATACAGGGTTTCACCGAGGCTGACCGCCGGACTTGGAATCACCTACATGTTTATTGACCAAAGATATTACTATCAAAACGGAGATAGTTTCAAAGAATCCACACATTCTTACGGAGGCAGACTGTTTTCCAGAATGAGTTTATTCGGTCCTATTTTCGCTCATGGCGAATACGAGGCGTTGAGTTATGAATTTCCAACCACCGGTGGAGAATTCATTCGGGAGTGGGTGCCGGGATTGTTTCTGGGAGGTGGTTTTATGCAGCCGGTCGGGCGTAAAGGCAATGTTGGCATCACCATTCTTTATAATTTTCAATACGATACACAGCGATCGCCTTACAACAGCGAATGGATTTATCGATTGACATTTTTTATTTAGCCGCCTTCATCAACTCGATGCCAAAACGCTTGGCTAAAATCTGAAGATCATTCTCAACAGCGGGAACAAGCCGAATGCCTGTTTTTAGCCTTTCAATTTCCATCAATCTTTCCGGATCGCCGGGCACCAGCACTGATTCGTATCCATCTATTGGGGTGGCACTCCTGAATCTTTTGATCCATTTGTCCATGTTGTCCTTGAAACTTTGTTTTGGCTGAAATGCATCAATGCGCATTGCGCCAAAAAAATGGCCCAAACCCACGCCAGGCATGTCATCTGCAACCGGCAGAAAACTGACGAAAGGCGGTGCCCACGGCCCGTAACTCGCCCCCGAAAGTACCGCTGAAAATATATCAACAATGGAGCCCAGGCAGTAACCTTTGTGGCTACCGTGCTCTCTGTCACTTCCCAAAGGCAGGAGCGCGCCGCCATTTTTCAGCTCGAAAGGATCGGTGGATGGGAGACCATTTTTGTCCTGAACCCAGCCCAGGGGGGCTGATTCATTCTTTCGTTGAAGAATTTCGAGTTTTCCATTAGCTGCTGTTGTGGTGGCAAAATCGGCCACAAACGGAGGCTCTTCTCCTGCGGGAATGGCCACGGCAATCGGATTGGTGCCGAGCATTTGCTCTTTAGACCAGGTAGGAGCAACCAGGGGACTTGCATTCGTCATGCTGATGCCGATCATATCCTCATCCAGGGCTAGCATAGAATGATAACCGGCAATCCCAAAATGGTTCGAGTTTCTCACGGAGACCCATCCTGTGCCAACATGTTTTGCCTTGCTCATGGCAATTTTCATGGCAACCGGACCAACGACAAGCCCAAGTCCGGCATCGCCATCCAATACTGCGGTACTGGGCGTTTCATGTACGATACGTATGTCCGGGGTCGGATTGATTCTTCCGGCCTCCCAAAGCCTTACATACCCCGATAGCCTTGCTACTCCATGCGAATCAACTCCCCGGAGGTCTGCTGTAACGAGGGCAACCGCCGCGGATTCAGCCTGCCCGGGTTCGCATCCAATCCCAGCGAAGACTTCGCTTGTAAAATTTTTCAGAGAATTATATGAATACATCTTTCCTTGCCAGTTTAAAAGGATGCAAAATTATAGATTATAATAGAAATAAAAGTGATGAAAATCAGCAAATGCTAGTTGTTGGAAGCGATAAGCTTGAATGAAGTGACCATATTCTGTTGTATCTCGCTTATCATTCCTTCCTTTAGAGCATGAGCGGAAACTCTGATTGATTCAATACTGAATTGATCGATTACGTATTTAACAAGGCATGAAGCAACGACAATCATATCAACCCTCATCGCGATCATACCGGGGATTTTTAGTCTTTCTTCTCTATGCAGATGGATGATCTGCTGATATATTTTTTCAAATCCACCGGTAGTAAGCGGAAACTCCGTGGCATCGCCATTGGTAAATCGATTGATATGATGCTGGTAAATATCGCTTAAGGTGTCAAATGTGCCGGAGGAACCAATAAGGCAATTAGGTTTATAGATATCCATTTGTTCCGTCAGTTCTTTCAGTTCCTTATCGAAAAACAGGTTTATTTTTTCGATATCCCTTGTCGTCATAGGATCTACAGGATGAAACCAGTCAAGCAGTCGTTGAGCGCCGATGTTAAAACTTTTTTTCCAGACGGCCTTGTTTCGGTTCCCGATAATAAGCTCAACGCTTCCCCCTCCAATGTCCATGATCAGGGCATTTTCACCGCCAATATCAAATGCGGTTTGTACTCCGCGATAAATGAAAGCCGCTTCATCTTCACCTGATACAATTGTAACGGATATGCCTGTCTTTTCCAGAATCCGGTCCCGAAATGCCGGGCCGTTTTTCGCGTCTCTGAAGGCGCTGGTTGCATAACCATAAATGTTTGTTATTTTCTCTGAGTCAATGATTTCCTTATAATATTTCAATGCAACCAGGGCTCTCTGTTGTGCATCTGGAGTTATGATGCCCTTGGTAATCCCGTCTTTGCCAAGCATCACAGGTACTTTCTCATTATGAAATATATAATACGCCTTCGATGTAATTTTCACCAAAAGGAGATTAAATGTGTTGGTCCCGAGATCCAATATTGCTACTTTCTGATCGATCATACCTTATAATTTGGCCGCAAATGTAGTCATAGAACGCTTGATTATTCAAATAGTTTATGGCAGATTATCCATAGCGGTAACCTTATTAATAAAAAATTAATCATATTGTGTGTCTATAATTTTATTGATTATGACGGGAAAAGAGCAAGAGGATGCCACATTCGGATCCATTATATCGAGATATGAGGCGCTGGAAAAAATGAATAAAAAAGCCCTTGAAGGAGGCGGAGAGGAGAAGATCAGTATTCAGCATCAAAAAGGTAAATTAACTGCCCGTGAGCGTATTGATTTTTTGCTGGACAAAGGCTCATTTCATGAAATCGGGAAATTTGTAACCCATCGCTCGGTAGAATTTGGTTTGGATAAAACCAAAATCCCGGGGGATGGCGTGGTGACGGGCTATGGAACAATTGATGCCCGGATGGTTTATGTCTATGCCCAGGACTTCACAGTTTTTGGGGGATCGCTTTCTGAGGCTCATGCGGAGAAGATTGTAAAACTAATGGATCTGGCTATGAAGAATGGGGCTCCATTGATCGGGATTAGCGATTCGGGAGGAGCGCGCATTCAGGAGGGTGTCGATTCGCTTGGCGGATATGCCAATATTTTTTATCGAAATGTAATGCTGTCAGGGGTGGTTCCACAGATTTCAGTGATCATGGGCCCGTGTGCCGGGGGCGCAGTGTATTCACCTGCCATGACAGATTTCATTTTTATGGTTGAAGGCTCCGCATATATGTTTGTCACCGGGCCAAAAGTAGTGAAGACCGTGACACATGAAGAAGTGACAGCCGAGGAGCTAGGTGGTGCCCGAACACACAGTTTCAAAAGTGGGGTTACGCATTTTTCTGAGGAAAATGATTTTGTATGCCTTTCCAAGGTAAAGGCATTGTTTGGCTATATTCCTCAAAACTGTGAAGATTTACCCTCTAGTAAGGAATCGATTTATTCAGGCAAGGCTGCTGATCTCGACCGGATACTTCCTGAAAATCCGGAATCACCCTATGATATCAAGGAGGTGATCAATCTTATCGTAGATACGGCGACTTTTTTCGAAGTTCAGGAAAATTTTGCCGCCAATATTGTTGTTGGTTTTGCCCGGCTTTCAGGTAGAAGCATTGGTGTCGTAGCCAATCAACCATCGGTGCTTGCCGGCGTCCTGGATATTCATGCCAGCCAGAAAGGCGCACGGTTTGTGCGATTTTGTGATTGTTTTAATATTCCTCTTTTGGTATTCGAGGATGTCCCGGGCTTTTTGCCCGGCACAAAACAGGAATGGAACGCCATCATTACCAACGGAGCAAAATTGCTTTATGCATTCTGCGAAGCTACCGTACCAAGGGTTACGGTGATTATCAGAAAAGCTTATGGCGGAGCTTATGATGTGATGAATTCAAAGCATATTGGAGCAGATATGAATTTTGCCTGGCCAACAGCTGAAATTGCCGTGATGGGGGCAAGGGGGGCATCTGAGATTATTTTCAAAAGAGAAATCGAGCAGGCTCCTGATTCCGAAGCCGAACTTGCACGCTACGAAAAACTCTACAATGAAAAATTTGCCAACCCGTATATTGCCGCTTCAAGGGGGTATATAGATGAGGTAATCATGCCGCACCAGACACGAGAAAAGGTGATTGCCGCTTTTGATATGTTAAGATACAAAGTGGATAAATTGCCAAAGAAAAAACATGGGAATATTCCGCTTTAGCAGGGAGTGAACATGCGTGCCGGAGCTACATTTGAGAGCCTGCTGCATGAGAAAATGCCCGATGTAATAGGTGGCTTAGCAAAGCAAATGTTAGGGAAAGGCTGCTTATGTTTATCTTAAATACCAAATATGGGTGTTTATTTATTTGGGATATCAGGTATTTATAAGCGAAGAGACTTAATTTTTACGGATTCCCATTTGCGATTCGGGTAGGTAAAATTCAAGGGGATTTTCTTTCATACACTTAAAGTGCTTTTTAGGGCAAGACGCACGTCCGTTTTTTGAGCAGGGGCGACACGATAGCTTGTTGTTTTCGAGGAGAATAAATCGCGTCTCAAACGGGTAATTATATAAGGGTACTGTTCCGCCCCAGATGCTATAAATTGTCTTTTTGAATGCAGCTGCCACATGAGCAAATCCGGTGTCGTGGGCAAATACTACAAAAGCACTCTTCACAAGCGAGGCAGACTGACCGAGATTGAATTTCCCGCAGCCATTAAACAACTGTGCCTTTTTATTCAGCTTTTTTAAGCCACTGTCAAAGGATCTGTCCTGTTTAGATTCTTCAAAAAAACCAACAAGCTGTTCTCCTCTTTCAAAATCTTCTTTACCTCCTATTAGTACAATGGGGAGATTGATTTTGTCGCAAAGCTCAATCATTTTCTCCATGGGCAACATCCTGGTGTAGGCCGTGCCGCTCATGACAAAAGCAACATATCCTTCCCGATGTGTCTCCGGGAGCCAGTCTTGTTCAACTTCATCTTTTTCATCAATATAAAAATCCAGTCCTTTCTGGTCGTAGTGCACACCAAACGGGGCAAGTGTTTTCATGTAACGCTCAACCATATGACTGGCTGGTGGAGTGGGTAAAGGCAACAGTGCAAGTAAATCCCGCTGCATCCGTAGTTTATCGTAAGTTTTATTTTTTACGCCAAGCCACGTTTTTATAATGAAAGAACGAATATTGTCATGAAGATCGATGATCAGATCGAATTTTTCGGCCTTCAGCGAGCCAAGAAGAGTTGTTAGAGAATCTTCTAATAAGTGTACATGATCGATGTATGGATTTTTGTCAACAAGATATTTGTATTGCACTTTTGTACAGAAATGGATTTCCGTTCCCGGAATTTGTTGTTTCAGGCAACGTAAAACCGGTGTAGTGAGTACGATGTCACCTATGGAAGAAAACCTGATTACCAGTATTTTCTTTATTATTTGCACTTTGGTCATTTGCTAAATTTTTTCTTCTGTTAAAGCGCGGACAGCTCTTACAACTTTCTCAACATCAATCCCCGGCAGGTTTTGGTTTGCGGCGATAGCCTTCCTGTATGGTACAGAGGGGTAAAACGTTTGTATTTTGATGTGTCGTGTCTGTATAACCCTTGCACGCTTATTATATCTTATGGAGAAACATTAAGATTATCATTAAGGTTTGGTTGCAATACTTTTAAAACAATAAAAAAAGCACGATTTCTTTAAATTGTATGCACCCTGAAAGTTGAACTCAGCGAGTGATTCGAGATTTTCTCTCCTCAAAATATGTTTCCATTTTGCTTATATCCCAGGTGTTAAATGTTTGTTCTTTCGTCAGGCCGCCCTTTCTGCCCACATACACCCCGTATTCTATGTGTCTGAATCCGTCAAGATCATGCGCATCCGGATTGACACTGAGTATTACATTAATTTCGATGGCATAATGCACCCATCGCCAGTCGAGGTCGAGCCGCCATGGATTGGCATTAATTTCTATGATTACTCCATTTCGGGCACAAGCGTCAATGACCTTTTTATAATCAATGGGATAACCCGGTCTTCTGAGTAACAACCTTCCGGTTGGATGTCCCAATACTGTTGTATATGGGTTTTCTATAGCTTTCAGAAGACGGGCGGTGGCCTTTGATGCATCCATGTTCAGATTTGAGTGTACGGATGCCACAACAAAGTCAAAACTGGCCAAAACATCATTTTCATAATCAAGCGAACCATCATTCAGTATGTCTGATTCAATACCTTTAAAAATCCGGAATGGCGCTAATTCACCATTCAAAGCATCAATTTCCTGATGCTGGCGTTTTACATCAAATTCGCGCAAGCCCCGGGCATAATAGGCTGATTTGCTGTGATCGGACAGTCCGAGGTATTCAAATCCCTGTCCGATGCAATATTCCGCAAGTTCCCGGATTGTGTTCTTGCCGTCACTGTAATTCGAATGATTGTGAATAGGACCTTTGATGTCCCGGGTCTCCAGCAACTCCGGGGGCGGAACCGTTTTACTGAACTTTGTCTCCAGGTAACCTTCACGCATTTCGGGTTCGATATAGGGTTTTTCGAAATACTCATAAGCCGACTGCTCATTGACTTCGGGGCATTCCAGTAAATACTGTGACAGGGTTGTCTTGTCGTTCGCAACAACAGTCAGATGTTGTCCGGAACCGGTAAAATACATAAGCCTGCTTTCATATTCTTCAGGACGCACAAATCGCAGGCACCATTTCAGACCGGAATCGATAAAAATACCCCGAAGGGAAAAAGGTCCGGATTCGACAAGATTTAGATTAATCAACTCATTGTTTTTAAGCGGTTCAATGATCGCCGACTTATCTTTATTGCCGATTACCACCTCAACGCATTCAATGGTCTCAAGTTTTCTGCGCATGGCACCAGTCAGTCCAAAACGGCTGAATGCATAGGTATCACGAATAATTTCAAGCAGAAATGCGGCAAGTAATTCTGCCTCCGCGAAAAGCGCCATACCTTTGTGCGCCATCAGATATTCCAGGTTTTCTTTTATTGCTTCCTGGGTTTTTTCTCCAAATCCTTTTAAACCGGCAATGCGGCCATCGAGACAGGCCTCATACAATGCTTCCTGGCTTTCGATACTCAGTTCTTTCCAGATGGTTCGGATTTTTTTCGGGCCGATTCCCTTCAAAGCAATCATCTCCACGATGCCCGCCGGAGTTTTGGATAGCAGTTCCTGCAGTAAGCCGAAGGATCCGGTTTCGAATATTTCCTGTATCGACCGGGCAAGGCCTTTACCTATACCGTCCAGCGCCTCCAGTTCTTCAGCGCTTTTATTAAAAACCTGTTCGGATAGGTTTTCCAGCTTGAATACAGCATTGGTATATGTCCTGATTTTGAATGGATTTTCGTCATGAATCTCCAGAAGGGCGGCAGTGAGCTTGAGTAGCCGGGAAATTTCTTTGTTAGTCATTTTATCGAAAGTGGCGTATTAGTTTAAGACAAATTGCATCTTTTTTTGTTAAGCAATAAACAATTTATAAATTGATTTATGCAGGAAAGTATAGTTGTAGCATTAAGAATTTGGAGCAAATGAATTATTGGTTGGTGAAAACAGAGCCGGGAACATATTCGTGGGATGATTTTGTAAAACTTGGACGTGATTGCTGGGATGGAGTAAGAAACTATCAGGCAAGAAACAATCTCAAATTGATGAAAGTCGGAGATGAGGTGTTATTTTATCACAGCGTCAACGATAAAGAGATTGTCGGCATTGCGAGGGTTGTCGGGGAATACTACCCTGACCCTACCACGGAAGATGACCGATGGGTGGTAGTAGATATGGAGCCTGTACAAAAACTGGCAAGGCCTGTATCGCTTGCTGAGATGAAGGCAGATGACAGCCTTGAAGGACTTGCATTGATAAAGAACTCAAGGCTTTCGGTGATGCCTGTTAAAAAAGAACATTTCGATATCATTTTGGGCAAAGGGATTTAAAATGCTGATTGGTAAAGCTTTTGTATTTTTTAATTTGATGTTTGGGCTTATTATGCTTTTTACGGATTGCTATGCTCAAATAGTGCAACCCCGCAGGCTGGAGCTTGTTTTGGATGACAAGGAAAAGAAAAAATTCAATGTTGTTTCGGCGGATGAAGAAGGGATAATGCTCTACAGAGAAGTAAGAAATACTGAAACCAAAATGGAGCGCAAATATCAGGTGATTCTGATAGATACTGCACTAAACAAATCCTGGGAGAATTATTATTATATCCATCTCAGATATATCCAGATCGGTTTCGAGTATGCAAATAATTATTTCTATCTGCTTTTTCAGCAAAATACAGAAAGCCTGAAGGCAGATTTGTTTGTGATGCGCATTCATCTTGGTACACAGGCTGCCGAAACTTTTCTTATTCAGCGCGATTACGCTATGGAGCTAACTGAATTTGAGGTGGTCGGAAGCACCCTGATTTTTGGAGGCTATTCCGGCAATCTACCCTCAATCGTGACCTACAAATTCGGACAGATTCAGGCCAGGGCTTTGCCCGGTTTTTACAATGAAAAAAGTCAGATACAACATCTCGAGGCCAACAATGAGTTGAATACTTTTAATGTGCTGGAAGCCTTTCGGAGCAAAGATGGTCGCAAAACCCTCTCATTCAAGTCTTTTAGTGAAGAAGGCGAATTGATTAAGAATATAAATTTACAACCTTCAGATGAGAAGAGCCTCTTGTTTGGCAGGGTCATCAATCTCGACAATGAGGCAGACCTTATTGTAGGTACCTATACACGCAAGAGATCGGACATGTCACGCGGGATTTTTCTGGCGAGAATTTCTGCTACGGGCGATCAGGAAATTAATTATTATAATTACGCAGACCTGAAGAATTTCTTTAGTTACATGAAAGCCAAAAGACAAAAGAGGGTGCAGGAGCGTATTGAGAGAAGAAAGGTTAAGGGGAAAAGAAATAAATTCAGTTACTATTTGCTTGTTCATGATGTGGTGCCCTGGGAAGGGCGGTTTATCATGGTTGGAGAAGCGTTTTATCCCAAGTATTCACAGTCCTCTTATTACGGAGCGGCATATTTCCCGTACAGGGGCAATTATGGCATGGCATTCGAAGGCTATAAGTACACACATGCTGTGGTATTTGGCTTCGACCGTAGAGGCAGATTGATTTGGGACAATAGCTTTGAGATCAACGATGTGACCAGTTATAAGCTTGAAAGGTATGTTCATATTTCGCAGAGCAGTGATGAGATGGCGCTTGTTTATATGTATGAGAATGAAATCAGAACCAAAATTATTCAGGGCAATGAAGTCGTCGAGGGCAAAACCTTCAATGAGTTAGAGTTGTCGTTTGAAGATGATGTGGTGGACCAGAGTGAAAGTGAATATGGCGGAATTGAGAAGTGGTATGGAGGGAATCTGTTCGCCTATGGTATTCAGAAAATAAAAAACACCAGGGACGAAAGGGTGCGATCGGAAAGGGAAGTATTTTTCATAAACAAAATTGTGTACCGCTAAAAAAATAGTGTAACTTTTGTGGACAAGTCATGCAACGAATGATTTCAATTATAGTCTGATTTTTTATCTTTGTTCCAGACTTCGATATGCAAAAGAAATTAATTTTAGATCAACATCTTCTGGAAATTACGATCAACAGGCTTTGCTATCAGTTGATTGAAAATCACGATGACTTTTCTGATTCCGCAATTTTGGGTTTACAACCAAGAGGGACATTTGTTGCACAGCGAATAAAATCAGGATTAGAGAAACTTGTAGGAAACAAAGTCAAAATTGGATACCTCGATACCACCTTTCACAGAGACGACTTCAGGCGCAGGGAATCACCAAAAAAGGCCAATGAAACCAATATTCCTTTTTTAATCGAAGATAAAAACATCATACTCATCGATGATGTGCTGTTTACAGGGCGCAGTGTTCGTGCCGCACTCGATGCAATGATATCGTTTGGAAGGCCCAGAACAGTAGAATTGCTCGTACTTATCGACAGAAGATACACAAGAGAATTACCCATACAACCGCAATACACAGGCAGGTCGGTGAATACCATGGAATCGCAGCGTGTAATGGTAGAATGGCGTGAGCAGGGCCTGAAAAAAGACAGTATTTGGTTGTTTAACAATATAGATACCTGATGGCAACACTGAGCGTTCCCCATTTACTCGGCACCCAAAATCTCACACTTGAGGATTACAACCTGATTTTCGAAACGGCAGAAACATTTAAAGAGGTCATAAACCGGCCGATCAAGAAAGTCCCCTCCTTGCGCGATATTACCATTGCCAATGTTTTTTTTGAAAATTCCACGCGTACCAGAATTTCCTTCGAACTTGCTGAGAAGCGCTTGTCAGCTGATACTGTTAATTTTTCTTCGGCACAAAGTTCCGTCAAAAAGGGAGAGACCTTGCTTGACACGATCAATAATATCCTAGCCATGAAAGTGGATATGATCGTGATGCGACATGCCAGTCCGGGAGCGCCGCATTTTCTGGCCAGGCACATCGATGCCACCATCATCAATGCGGGAGATGGCACGCACGAGCATCCAACCCAAGCCTTGCTTGATACATTTTCGATGCGGGAAGTTTATCATGACTTCCAGGGTTTGAAGGTGGCCATAATTGGCGATATCCTTCATTCCAGGGTTGCATTGTCCAATATTTTTGCTTTGCAAAAACTTGGTGCCGAGGTAATGGTCTGCGGACCAAACACCCTATTGCCAAAGTACATTGCCAGCCTTGGAGTGCGGGTAGAATTAGATGTGGAGAAGGCCTTGCAGTGGTGCGATGTTGCAAATGTGCTGCGTATTCAACTCGAGCGTATGCAAATTAAATATTTCCCGTCTCTGCGCGAATATGCCTTGTATTATGGTATAAATAAGCGCATGCTCAACCGACTCAACAAGAAAATCACGATCATGCATCCGGGGCCAATCAATCGGGGCGTCGAACTTAACAGCGATGTGGCTGATTCGGAACATTCTATTATACTCGATCAGGTACAGAATGGTGTAGCCATCAGGATGGCAGTACTGTATTTGCTGGCAGGACGCGGAAATGATTAAAATCTTGCGGCCATCAGCAGATTGAGGTCCGTATATTTCAGGCCGATTTTATGACTGATTGTAGCGTTGGTGAGATTACCTTTATAAGAATATATACCCTTTAGAAACCAGTTTTGGGTAAATATCATTTCATCCAGACCGCCCGATTCTGACAATTCAAGCAAAATAGGCGTAAAAATATTGCTCAGCGCCGTGGTAGCGGTCCGGGCCACCCTTGATGCGATATTCGGCACGCAATAGTGGATAATGCCGTATTTTGTAAATACAGGGTTTTGATGCGTAGTGATTTCGGATGTCTCGAAGCAGCCACCCTGGTCTATGCTCACATCAACTATTACTGAGCCGGGCTTCATCTGGGAAACCATTTCCTCTGTAACCATGTAACGCATTTTGCCTTTTTCGACTCTTAAGGCTCCGATTACCACATCAGCTATTTTCAGTGATTCCTCCAGTGCAGCGGGTTCAAATGTACTCGTGGAAACCTGCTGGCCGAGCAGATGTTTGATTCTTCTTAACTTATAAAGATGATTGTCAAATATCTGTATGTCCACCCCAAGACCAAGCGCCGTTCTGGCGGCAAATTCTCCTACAGTGCCGGCGCCTAAAATCAGTACGCGTGTTGGCGATACGCCGGTAATTCCTCCAAGTATCACCCCCATGCCGTTATGCACGTTGCTGAGGTATTCGGCAGCGATCAACATCACCGAACTGCCCGCTATTTCGCTCATGGCCCGCACTACCGGCATGCCCCCCACTTTGTCTTCGAGCAATTCGTAACCGATCGCTGCGATGCGCTTTTTATTCAGTTTTTCAAAATATTGCCGGTTGAGGTTTCCCAACTGGAGTGCCGAAAAAAGGATTCGTCCCGGCTTCATCATATCTATTTCTTCGAAGGTGGGAGGCTCCACTTTAAATACAATCTCCGACTCGAACAATTCCTTGTGACTATAAACAATTGTGGCTCCGGCATCGCTGTATTCCTTATCCGTATACTTTGACGGATTTCCCGCTCCGGATTCAATTTTTACTTCGTGCCCATTGTCCACGAGGAGTTTCACGCTGTTTGGAGTAAGCGGAACCCGTTTTTCCTGCATCATCAATTCTTTTGGCACACCGATGCTCAGTGATTTCTTTGGTCTGTTGATCTCAATAAGGGCTTCCTGAGGGTATAGCTGGCTGCCTTGCGCCAAAGACTCAAAACCTGATTTTGGGTTATTTGCCATAATGCGTAAGTTTAATTGACCGGGATGTTTCCGAAATAATTTCGATATTTATCTTAAGGTAATTTTCCGGGAGGAGGTTTAAAATTTTTTCCGGCCATTCGATAAAGCAATGATTTCCTGATTCGAAATACTCCTCTATGCCAATATCGAGGGCTTCGGTTTCTTTTGAAATCCTGTAAAAATCGAAGTGATAAAAAATTTCTTCGTCAAGGTTGCGGTATTCATTCACAATGCTGAAGGTTGGGCTTTGTACGATTTCTTCCACGCCAAATACGCTGGCAATGCCTTTGATCAATGTGGTTTTACCGGCACCCATTTCTCCAAAAAACAACCATATCTTTTCAACTTCGGCAAATCTTACGATCTCAGGGATGGCCTCCAACATCGCCCCCTCTGAATCCACATTGATAACCACTTCTATCTGTTTTTTGAAGTTAGTGAAACAAAAGGAATAATCATCTCCTCAAGGCTAACTCCGCCGTGCTGAAAAGTGTCGTTGTAGTACTTAACATAATAATTATAATTATTGGGATATGCGAAAAAATAATCTTCAATGGCAAAGACGTATGCGGAAGATACATTCAATTTTGGAAGAAAAATATTCTCCGGTTTGCGCACAACAAAAGCTTTGTTACTTTCAAAACCGAGGTTCTTGCCTAATTTGAAGCGGAGATTTGTATTGGTATTTTTATCTCCAACTATTTTGAATGGCCTTTTGACCCGCACAGTACCATGATCTGTAGTCAGCATCACCCGGGCATCGGATTTCGATATCTTTTTGAGCATATCCAGCAATGGTGAATGGGAAAACCACGATTTGGTAAGTGAGCGGTACGCACGTTCGTCAGGAGCTAACTCACGCAGCATTTCCATTTCAGTCCGCGCATGAGAAAGCATATCCACGAAGTTGTAAACGATCACATTGAGATCGTTGCCAAGCAGGTTATTATAAATGTCAGTAAGATTTTTTCCCTGAGCGATATTTTTTATTTTATTGTAACTCCACTTGATATCCAAACGCATTTTTTTGATTTGCCTTTCGAGGAATTTGTCCTCAAAATTATTCTTGCCGTCTTCTACATCCTCTCCGACCCAGATGTCGGGATGATATTTTACCATATCAGATGGCAGCATGCCTGAGAAAATCGCATTTCTCGCATAAGCCGTAGCTGTGGGCAGAATTGAATAGTAGCTTTCCTCACTGTTGATTATGAACAAATCCTGAATAAGCCCCTGCAGCACTTTCCACTGGTCATAGCGCAAATTATCAATGACAATGAAAAACAGCGGGGTACCTTGTTTTAATTCCGGGAAAACCTTTTTTCGCATGAGTTCATGAGATAAAAGAGGGCGATCACTATCAGGGTCATTGAGCCAGTCTTCGTAATGATCGATGATAAATTTGGCAAAATTCTGGTTGGCCTCACTTTTTTGCATATCCAACACCTCGTTCATTTCCACGTTGCCTACGCTACTCATTTCGAGTTCCCAATAGATCAGCTTTTTATACACGTCGGCCCATTCGGCATGATTCAGGTAATCATTAAAGGCCATGCTGATATTTCTGAAATCCTGCTGATAGCTGATATTGGTACGCTCGGAAACAAGCCTTTTATTATCGAGCAGTTTTTTTATCGATAGCAGTATCTGGTTGGGATTGATCGGTTTGATCAGGTAATCCGCAATTTTTGAAGCTATGGCTTCCTCCATAATGTGTTCTTCTTCACTTTTTGTGATCATCACGACAGGCACATCAGCATTTTGGGTTTTGATTTTTGATAGCGTTTCCAGGCCTGTCATGCCGGGCATATTTTCATCTAAAAAAATGATATCATACGTGGCATTTTCCAACTCGTCCATTGCGTCCGGTCCGCTTGTTACGGGGGTGATATCATATCCTTTTTGTGTCAAAAACAGTATATGTGGCTTCAATAATTCAATTTCATCATCAGCCCATAAAATCTTATATCTTTGCATAGTTGCTTTTTTGAATGATTTCAAGTGAGAACACTAAATTAATCAATTAAAAATTGAATAAGAGAAAAATCATCAATGATCCGCTTTACGGCTTCATTACGATACCCAATGATTTGATTTATGATATCATCAACCACCCTTATTTTCAGCGTTTGAGGCGTATCAAGCAGTTGGGCATGACTGATTTTGTTTATCCGGGTGCATTGCACACGCGCTTTCATCATGCCCTGGGTTCGATGCATCTGATGCAAGAAGCCTTGTTGAATCTGCAGAAAAAAGGAGTCGAAATCGATCAGGCAGAGTTTGACGCGGCCCTTGTCGCCATACTCCTGCATGATGTAGGTCATGGGCCGTTTTCTCATGCACTGGAAAATGAACTTGTGCCCGGAACAGGCCATGAACAATTGTCATCGATAGTGATGGGTGCTTTGAATAAAGCGTTTCACGCTGAGCTTAATCTGGCGATGCAGATTTTCAATGGTAGCTATCACAGAAAATTCCTGCATCAGTTGGTTTCGAGCCAACTCGATATCGATCGCCTGGACTATCTAAACAGGGACAGTTTTTTTACAGGCGTGGTGGAAGGGCGAATCGGCTCTGAGCGGATTATTAAACTCCTCAACGTGTACAAAGATGAACTGGTGGTTGAGGAGAAGGGGATTTATTCCATCGAAAATTTTCTCAGCGCAAGGCGACTCATGTACTGGCAGGTATATATTCACAAGACCACGGTAGGCATTGAAAAAATGATTATTCAGATCGTCAGGCGTGTGCGCGAGGTTGCCGATCAGATAGAACTCACCCCCGAACTTGGGTATTTCATAAGGAATAAGGTAACGCCACAAATTCTTGAGACAGATAAGGAGGTTTTAGCTGCTTTTTGCCGGCTTGATGACTACGACATCATTGGCGGCATAAAACAATGGTACAGGTGCAGCGATGCGGTTTTGTCAGAATTATGCACCATGTTTTTAGAGCGCAGGTTGTTCAATGTATTGCTCACTGAGCATCGAATCGACAAAAGCCTGCTTCAAAGCCTGAAAAATGAAGTAGGCAAAAAGCTTTGTGTAGATGATAAACTTGTCAAAAATTTTGTCATCGAAGGGGTGAAGAGCAACGCCGCATACATCGGTGGTGGAAAGCAGATCAATATCCTTACCAGGGCAGGTGAGATTGTGGATATAGCCAATGCATCAGATTTGCCAAATATCAAAGCCATGCGCAAAATTGTAAAAAAGCACTGCCTTTGCTGGCCGAAAAATATATCTTTGCAATAGTTTTCCTAAAATCCCCAAAATTAGCAATCAGTTTATTTCTCATTCATTGCAAATTATCAATAGATGGAGCTTTCAATAAATCAGATAGCAGCTATGCTGCAAGGTAAGGTCGATGGTGACGGCCAGCAAAAAGTTTACACGATCGGCAAAATAGAAGATGCCAAAACAGGGGCCATTTCTTTTCTGGCTAATCCCAAATATGAAAAATTTATCTATTCAACTGAGGCTTCTGCCGTCATAGTGAAAGATGATTTTGTGCCGGAAAAAGCCGTGGCAACCACTTTGATACGGGTAGCTGATCCATACTCAAGTTTCACAGTACTGCTGGAAGAATATGATAAAATTGCAAGTTTTGCCAAAGTGGGGGTTGAAAACCCTTCATTTATTGCAGATGACGCCCAGGTGGGAGAAAAAGCATATCGGGGAGCTTTTTCATACATTGGTTCAAAAACATTGATTGGCCATAACGTAAAAATATACCCACAAACCTATATAGGTGACGATGTGCGGATCGGAGATAACTGTATTTTGTATGCCGGAGTGAAAATCTACTCAGGAACGATCATAGGCAACAACTGCATCATACATTCTGGTGCTGTGATCGGAAGTGATGGATTTGGTTTTGCTCCCCAGCCTGACGAAACCTATAAGAAAATACCTCAGCTAGGAAACGTAATTATTCGCGACAATGTGGAAATTGGCGCCAATACGACCATAGATTGCGCCACCCTTGGCCGCACAATTATCGATGCAGGAGTGAAACTTGACAACCTTGTTCAAATCGCGCACAACGTTGAAATAGGTGCCAATACCGTTATCGCCTCCCAAACCGGGATTTCCGGATCGACAAAATTCGGGAAGAATTGCGTATTGGCAGGTCAGGTGGGTGTTGTTGGCCATCTGGAGATTGCTGACAGGGTTACCTTAGCGGCCAAAACCGGGCTTGCCAAATCAATTAAAAAGGAAGGGACAGTCAAGTTTGGCTATCCGGCGATGGACCATAAAGAGTATCTGAAGTGCCATGCCGTTTTCAGGAACCTTCCACAATTAAGCCAAAGACTTAATGAACTTGAAAAAAAAATACTAAATTTGCCCGCTAATTAAGTTAGGTGAATGCAGTTAAAGCAGCATACAATAAAAAAACCGGTCACCTTGAGTGGTGTTGGTCTCCACACAGGAGTGGTGGCCAACATGACATTTCTTTCTGCAAAGCCTAATTACGGCATCAAATTTCAGAGAACTGATCTTCCCGGCGAACCAATTGTTGATGCGGATGTTGACAATGTGGTCGATCTTTCGCGAGGTACAACCATCGAGCAAAACGGCGCCAGAATCAATACCGTGGAGCATACCATGGCCGCTCTTGTGGGTATGCAAATCGATAATATTCTCATCCAACTTGACGGACCGGAGCCTCCGATTATGGATGGAAGTTCCAGGATGTTTATTGAAGCGCTTGAGGAGGCAGGCACCGAAGAGCAAAATGCATTGCGCAATTTTTTCGCCGTTCCTGAAAGTATCTTCTACAGAGATTCGGCAAGAGATGTAGAGATTGCAGCGCTTCCTCTTGATGACTACCGCGTAACGGTGATGATCGATTACAAATCTCCTGTTTTAGGGAGTCAGCACGCATCGCTTACGCATATTTCACAGTTTAAAAAAGAAATTGCATCGTCCCGCACATTTTGCTTTTTACACGAGCTGGAGATGTTGTATAAAAATAACCTGATTCGGGGAGGCGACCTGAATAATGCTATCGTTGTTGTAGATCGCGTTGTAGAAGACGGGGAACTGGATTACCTGGCCAAATTATTTAACAAACCCAAGGTCATCGTAAAGAAAGAGGGCATATTGAATAATGTTGAACTGCGGCATCACAACGAGCCTGCCAGGCATAAGCTTTTGGATGTAATGGGTGATTTGGCACTTGCCGGACGACCGCTTAAAGCCCAGATACTAGCCGCCCGACCAGGGCATGCCGCAAATGTGGCCTTCGCCAAAAAGATCAAACGCATGATGGAAAAGTATGAACTTGCCAACGTGCCCCACTATGATCCTAACCAGACTCCGGTTTATGATATCAACCAGATAAAGGAAATTTTGCCGCACACCTACCCTTTTTTACTCATTGATAAAGTAACCTATATCGATGACAAAACGGTCGCGGGGATAAAAAATGTGACGTTCAACGAAAACTTTTTCCAGGGGCATTTTCCCGGAAATCCGGTAATGCCGGGAGTTTTGATCGTTGAGGCCATGGCTCAGATTGGTGGTATTTTTGTGCTGAATACCGTTCCCGATCCCCAAAATTACTGGACATACTTTTTAAAAATTGAAGATTGCAAGTTTAGAAGACCTGTGATGCCCGGCGATACACTGATCATACGATGCGATTTGCTGGAGCCTATTAAGAGAGGAATAGCAAAAATGAGGGGTCGGGCATTTGTTGGAAATAAGCTTGTAACGGAAAGTACAATGATTGCAAGCATAGTCAAGAAAAATCAATGAATCAACCATTAGCATACATTCACCCCGAAGCCAAAATTGCCGACAATGTAGTAATTGAGCCATTTTCTACTATTCACAAAGATGTGGTGATCGATGAAGGAACATGGATCGGTTCTAATGTCACCATCATGGAAGGCGCACGCATTGGGAAAAACTGCAAAATATTTCCTGGTGCGGTTATTTCCGGTGTGCCTCAGGACCTTAAGTTTGCAGGCGAAAAAACCACCACCGAGATTGGCGACAACACTGTGATCCGGGAGTGCGTTACGATTAGCCGCGGCACGGTCGAAAAGCATAAGACGATTATCGGCTCGAATTGCCTGATTATGGCCTACGTGCACATTGCGCACGATTGTATAATCAAGGACCGGGTAATACTGGCAAACTGTGTTCAACTGGCCGGACATGTGTTTATTGATGATTATGCAATTGTCGGAGGCTCCACTGCCGTT
Source organism: uncultured Roseivirgaceae bacterium (assembly GCA_964482185.1). GTDB lineage: Bacteria > Bacteroidota > Bacteroidia > Cytophagales > Cyclobacteriaceae > JAAUQL01. The sequence continues at coordinate 32,212 of CAYZWN010000001.1, read as the reverse complement.
CACCAATTCGTAAAAATCGGGGCGCATGTGATGATAGCCGGTGGTTCTCTGGTCAGAAAAGATGTGCCGCCCTTTGTTACTGCCGCAAGAGAACCGCTCAGTTACGCAGGTATCAATTCAATTGGTTTGAGAAGGCGGGGATTTTCGAATGAAAAAATCAATGAGATTCAGGAGATTTACCGGAGTATTTATCTCAGGGGTAAAAATAATTCCAAGGCGCTGGATACAATCCGTATGGAAATGCCCAGCTCTAAAGAGCGCGATGAAATATTGAACTTTGTATCCAATTCGGATCGGGGTGTCATGAAGGGCTATAGCAATAAGCCCTGATATTTTAAACTTCCCTGAATGGAAATACAGCTTGAGCAGGTTGCGAAAAAATTCAACCGGGAATGGGTATTCAGGAGTATTTCCCTCCAAATTCAACAATCAGATATCACAGCTATTACAGGTCCTAATGGCAGTGGAAAATCTACATTATTGCAGATTATTGCAGGCAGTCTGTTACATACAGAAGGACAGATTTCCTGCCGCCATCATCAGGAAATCATCAACCCGGAAGATATGTACAAACATTTGGCCATGGTAGCCCCTGCAATGAGTTTGCCGGAAGACTTTACCCTCATGGAATTTCTGGAATTCCACTTTAAATTTAAAACGCTGAAGGCTGGGTATGAGATTGATGCATTGCCGGAAATCATGCAGTTGGAGCACGCGACAAATAAGTATATTAAAAACTTTTCAACCGGGATGAAGCAACGACTGAAACTCGGCGTGGCTTTTTATGCGGAGGTTCCATTGATTTTGCTTGATGAGCCGGCAACAAATCTCGATAAAAGTGGTTTTGAGTGGTATATCAATGAGGTCGGGAAAATTCTGCCAGAGAAAATGGTATTTGTTTGCTCAAACCGCCAGGATGAATACAGCTTTTGTAATAATATTGTAGATATATTAGCGTATAAAAAATAGTCTGAAATCCGGAGCCGTAAATGAGATTTTATAATTTTGGAATATGTGAAATAATCCGGGTTATTTAATTTGAAACGTCATGGCTGATTTTTTTTAAAAAGGAATAACATGAAAATATTAAAATTTCTATTTGCGATTGCCTTCACAGTTGGACTCGTTTTCATTGCCGGTTGTGGTGATGATATACCCCCCTCGCTTTCATTGCAGCAGCAAGACGCTAAAATCCTCGATGAGAATAGTCCATGGGGTGGCCCGGGGAATGTCGAAGTTTTGGCGAGCCCGGCAGGTGTGGATTTTTCAGGCTTGCTATCGCTTCAGGTTTCTTTTAGTACATCCGGCGCGGATGACTGGGCACCCACCTTTTTTACGGCCTCGGGAGCAGAAGATTTTCTTTCTGCCAATAACGTCATCTGGATTTGGTCTGGTTCCGGAACTGACATCATCACTTTGTTTGAAGCATCAGTCGCTGAACTTACCGGTGTAGATATCACCGATACAACACTTACATTTTCATTCGAGGTGAGTCCATCAAGTGGAGGCAGAGTTTCCGGATTGGATGGAAGCTATACTGTAAGAATGAATTAAAACGCAGGGCGGATTTCGCTGCTGTATGCTTTCACCTCATCGATAAAGCACTTTACCTTATCTGCATCTATGTCCGGATACACACCATGGCCAAGATTGGCAATGTGCCTGTCTGGCCCAAACTGATCGATCATTTTTCTGGTTTCTGACCTAATTGTATTGAAATCAGCATAAAGTGTGGCAGGATCCAGGTTGCCCTGTAAGGTCTTATGTGGACCTATCAGGGTGCGGGACTCATTTATATCCATGTTCCAGTCCAGGCCAACGACATGGCAACCCGTCTGACCAATAAGTGTTCTGGCGCCATATGCACCTTTGGCAAATACGGTCACCGGCACCTCTGTAATGGCCTCCGTAATTTTTGAGATGTATTTCAGGGCAAATTCATCGTACTGATTAGTTGGTAAAATACCCGCCCAGGAATCAAAAATCTGGACAATATCGGCACCGGATTTGATCTGACTTTTCAGATAGTTGATGGTACTTTCCGTAATTTTTTCCAGCAGAGCATGTGCGAATTCAGGGTTGTTGTACAACATCTTCCTGGCAAAGGAGAAGGTTTTGCTGCCTTTGCCCTCTACCATGTAGCAGAAAATTGTCCAGGGAGCGCCGGCAAAGCCGATCAAAGGCACGCGGCCGTTCAATTCACGCTTTGTTATCCGGATGGCTTCGGCCACATAGCCAAGGCTGTCTTCATCGGCAATTCTTAATTTCTTCAGGTCGGTTTCCGTTCTCACCGTTTCCGGGAAAAATGGTCCTTTCTTTTCTTCCATGGTATAAGGCAGTCCCATGGCTTCCGGGATCACCAGTATATCAGAAAAAATAATCGCTGCATCCACACCCAGAATATCTACCGGCTGAATCGTTACCTCTGCCGCCAGATCCGGTGTCTGGACTAATTCGATAAAACCTGACAACCTGCTGCGGACTTCCCTGTACTCCTTCAGAATTCTCCCCGCCTGACGCATTACCCAAACCGGTGTGCGTTCTGTTTTTTCTCCCATTGCCGCGCGGAGTAATAAATCATTTTTGAGATGCATGCTTTAATCGTTTTATTTATTTCATTAGCGGCACAAAACTAATATTTTGCACCGTATTTTTAGTTCATTCACTTGAATTAACCAATAATCAATATGAAAAAGGAAATCATCTTTACGGAAAAGGCACCTGCGCCAGTGGGGCCTTACAGTCAGGCGGTGAAAGTCGGTAATACACTCTACGTATCAGGACAAATACCAATAAATCCACAGTCTGGAAAGATCATTACAGAGGATATATCACAGGCAACGCAACAAGTTATGGAAAACATCCGGTCGATCCTCAAGGCAGCCGGCATGGACTTTTGCAATGTGGTGAAGTGCAGCATTTTTGTGACAGACATCAATGATTTTTCAACGGTGAATGCCATTTATCAGAAATATTTCGAATCCGATCCACCGGCGCGCGAAACCATCGAAGTAAATAAATTACCAAAAATGGCAGATGTGGAGATATCATGCATAGCAGTGGACTGATGGCAGCATTTTATCCCAAAAAGGAAGAGACCAGACTGGTCACCTTGCCGGAGCGGCAGTTACTCAATAACCTGGGTAAATTCATCCGGCCCCTCGACAAACATGCAGAAGAAGATTCAAAACCCGGACACTTGTTCAATGGCGTATGGAACAGGGAAAGCTTTTCCATTTCCCTGGTTCTGCAGATATCCAACAATTTTATTCCCCTCATCAACGGAAAAATGGTATCATCGGATGAGGGCATCCTTGTGCGCCTGGTTTACAGCATGTTCCCTGGGACCAGGAAGTTGCTTCTTTTCTGGACTATTCTTACTTTCTTGCTGACAATCTTCTTCATAGGTATTTACCAGGCCTGGCTTTACGGCGCTATCAGTTTTGGTTTTTGCATTGTCAATTACATCCTTGTCAGGGAGAATTTTAAAATCCAGGTACGAAAGAGCCAACGGATGATCGAAAAGCTTTTTTCTTATACCGAGGAGTAGAATTTTGAAAAAATCAGGAACATTACTGTTCTGGTGATAAAGAAATACTTCTCAGGATTGAAATTCGGGTAAAAATCGCGGAGGTATTCGTACATAAAGGAATAATATCTAATTTTAAACGCCGCATTCAACTTTGTGTGTGGAGTTTTTTATTTAAAATATGTCCAGAGCATCTGATCTGATCGGTATTTTTGATAGTGGCATAGGCGGTCTTACGGTGGCGAGGGCTGTAAAGAATGTGCTTCCCGGGGAGAGCCTGATTTATTTTGGCGATACCGCCCATTTGCCCTATGGCGATAAATCAACTGCTGCCATTCAGGCCTACTCGATCAAAATCTGTGATATTTTTCTGCAACGCAAATGCAAGGTAATCCTCATCGCCTGCAATTCGGCCAGCGCGGCGGCTACGGATCTGGTGAAGGAATATGTCGGCAAACGCGCGAAAGTTTTCAACGTGATCGAACCGGCCGTCAACTACATCAGGGAAAAATACCATAATGCCGGCATCGGACTCATCGGTACCAAACAGACGGTGAGTTCTAATGTGTATAAGCATAAAATAGAGGCGCTGGGAAATGATTTAAAATTGCAATCGCTTGCCACACCACTGCTCGTCCCGATGATCGAGGAGGGTTTTCTGAGCGGCGATATCAGCCAGGATATTGTCAATCAATACCTGAAAAGACCGGAACTCGGGGGCATCGAAGCGCTTATCCTGGGTTGCACGCATTATCCGCTGATCAGGGATCAAATCGCCAACTATTATCATCAGGATGTGGAGATCATTGATTCGTCAGAGATTGTGGCGGCTTCACTCAAGGCATATCTTGATTACAATTTACTGATCAACCACAAAAGTGAAGCAACATATGAATTTATGGTGTCGGATTATACCAAATCTTTTGAGGAATTGACTAAATTGTTTTTCGGAGAACTTGTCCAGCTTACAGAGTACAAACTTTGGGAATGAAATTGTAAATATTGTTTAAAATCCATAATAATTCCATCATGAAAAAAATCCTTTCAATTATTGTTTTAGCATTTTTACTTATCTACTCATGCGGTGAAAAAACGAAAGAGGCCACAGATATGCTTTATGACCAGGTTATGGCTGTTCATGATGAAATCATGCCTAAAATGGGCGACATCATGAAATATAAAAAACAGCTCAGGCAAAAGGCTGAATTGTTATCTGCCGAAGTTGACAGCGCCCAAATTGCTGCGATCAATGAGGCCATTGCCGGGCTCGACAATGCACACGATGGAATGATGGGCTGGATGCGTGAATTTGACAGGGATTTTAGTAAGGGCACACAAGAGGAGATCATGAAATACCTCAATGCTCAAAAAGAGAAAATAGAAAAAGTTGGCCAAGTGACCAACGCGGCTATTCAAAGTGCAATTGAACTATTGGAACAATGAAAACTACGAGAAGAGATTTATTCAAAAAAGGCCTGATTGCCTTACCGGCGCTTGGTTTATCTGCAACAGGTTTTGCAAGGCAAACGGAAAATGGCTCAAGTGGCCCAAGGATAAAACTTGGTGTTTCCACCTATTCTTACTGGCATTTCAGGCCCCCGAAAGTAAGTATTGGCACCATCATCGAAAAAGCTCCAGCGCTCGGTATCGAAGGAGTGGACATTCTGCACCGGCAGATGGAAAGCGAGGAAAACGGCTACTTGCAGCGGCTTAAAAAACATGCATTCATCCATGGCATTGATCTGATCAGTTTATCGATTCACCAGGACTTTGTGGATCCGGACGAAAATGTCAGGCAGCAGCATATCGACCATACACTCAAGTGCATCGAACTGGCTTACAAGATGGGCATACCAAGTATCCGCCTGAATTCCGGCCGCTGGAATACCATCAAATCGTTTGATGACCTGATGGCCGCCAAAGGCGAGGAGCCGGTGTTGGATGGATATACGGAAGATCACGGTTTTCAATGGTGCATCGACAGCATTGAAAAATGTTTGCCAAAAGCCCAGGAATGCGGTGTACTGCTCGCGCTGGAAAATCACTGGGGGCTCACCCGCACTCCCGAGGGACTGCTGCGCATCCATGACACAATCAATTCGCCCTGGCTTGGCATCCTGATGGACACCGGTAATTTTCTTGAAAATCCATACGAAAAGCTGGAAATGATCGCACCCAAAACCGTTTTCGTTCAGGCCAAGACCTATTATGGCGGAGGCGAATGGTACACCCTCGATCTGGATTATAAGCGCATTGCATCCATCCTCAGTGCGCACAACTACAAAGGATATGTCTCCCTGGAGTTTGAAGGGAAAGACCCGGCTGATGAAGGGGTCCGACGCAGTGTTGAGATGCTGAGAGCGGCGTTTCAGTAAGCACCAAAAAAAATAGACAAATATCAAATAAATCCCAATGTTAAAAATCTCAATAACCATGCTGTATTAAATGGCAAGGGAAGTTTTGAAGCTTGATGATTGTCTTTTGAGATTTATCTGGGTTTTGAAAATTGAGGTTTGAGATTTTTATCCTATCACAAAGATCTGGTTTCATAACTCGCAATAAACACCGTCCTCAGCCAGGTTGCGGCATGGGTAACGCCAGGTGATTTCCGGTTCGGTAATTATGGAATCTGCCACATCCGGCCCCCAGGTGCCTGCCGGGTAACCGTACAATGTGGCATCAGGGTCTTGTTTCCAGTAGTCGAGCACAGGTTGCACAAATTCCCATGCCGCCTCGACAGCATCACCCCGGGCGTAGAGGGTTGCATCTCCAAGCATGGCATCGAGCAACAAGCGCTCGTATGCACTTGGCACATAGGTTTCCTGCAAATCGGAATAGTGAAAATCCATATTCACATTTTTGACTTCAAAACCTGCCCCCGGTATTTTCATTCCAAATTTCAGCAAAATGCCTTCGTCTGGCTGTATGCGAATGACGAGAATATTTCCTGTGTTGCAGAAGTCCTTGTTTTGTACGAACAAAGAATGCGGAGTCGGCTTGAAGTGCATGACAATCTCACTCACCCTGGTCGGCAGGGCCTTTCCGGTTCGGATGTAAAACGGCACACCTCCCCAGCGCCAGTTGTCGATAAAAAACTTCATGGCCACGTAAGTCTCAGTACGGCTATCGGATGGTACGCCTTTTTCTTCGCGATAGCCCGGCATAGCCTTTCCGCGAATTGTTGCAGCGGTATATTGCCCCCTGATCACATGGTGCCGCACATCGTGATCATTGAGCGGCCTGAGCGACTGGAACACCTTTAATGTCTCATTCCTGATCGAGGTAGCACCGATTGTGGTGGGCGGTTCCATGGCCACAAGCGCCGCAACCTGTAGCAGATGGTTTTGCACCATATCGCGCAGGGCACCGGAGCCATCATAGTATCCGCCCCGGCCTTCCACACCAATGCTTTCCGAGGTGGTAATCTCGACGTGATGTACATAGTTTCGGTTCCAGAGTGGTTCGAAAATGCCATTTGCAAATCGCGTGACGAGTAGGTTCTGCACGGTTTCCTTGCCGAGATAATGATCAATCCGATAGAGCTGATCTTCTGAAAAATGATTGAGCAGGTCTTTGTTCAATGATTTCCCGGATTCCAGATCATAGCCGAATGGCTTTTCAATAATAATCCGCTTCCAGCCCTGGGTTTTGCTCTGTACGTTTAGCTTATGCGCGGCCAGGTTCTTAGGAATGACCGGATACAGGTTGGGAGGCGTGGAAAGATAATAGAGATAATTGCCACCTGTTCCGAGGTCCTTGTCCATGGATTCCAGGCGATTTTTCAGCTTATCATAATCTTCAACATTGAAGGTATCGATCGCCTGATAATAGAGCGCTGGCAGTAATGCCGAAATATCATCCTTACTTTTCTCACCCAGGTTTGCAAACTTCTCAATACCTTCCTTCATTTTTTCACGGAAAGCTTCATCGCTGATTTCGGTGCGGCTCACGCCGAGTACGGCAAACTTTTCTGGCAGCAGGTCCTGGACAAAAAGATCGAATAGGGCAGGTAAAAGTTTGCGATATGCCAAATCGCCGGAGGCGCCAAATATGACCAGGATGTGGTTGTCGGGTTTATTCATTGGATGCAACATTTTATTATTGGAGAAATATGAAAAAAAAGAAAGTTAGAGGTATCTGTTTGAAAATCCCTAACAACTTTCTGAATGCGTTGTTCAATTATTTTTAAAAACCAATCCGGGATGGTTTTTTTCTATTCTGAGAAATTGTTTGTGATTAAATACCGGTCAATTATCTTTAGCCGATAAATTCCTTAAAAATGAAGAAGATTACAAGTACCCTGACACTAGTTATGATTGTCTTTTTATTTCTGGAGGCCAACGCACAGAAAACGCCCATTTTCAACGGCAAAAATCTCGATGGCTGGAAGATTTACGGCACTGAAAAGTGGTATGTAGAGAATGGAGAGCTGATTTGCGAAAGCGGACCAGACAAAGGATATGGATATCTGGCGACCGAAAAATGGTACAAGGATTTTGAACTTGAACTGGAGTTTTTTCTGCTTGCCAATGGCAACAGCGGCGTTTTTTTCCGATCAACTATTGAAGGCACAAAAATTACCGGCTGGCAGGCCGAAGTTGAACCCAAGGGCGGCGAAACCGGGGGCATCTATGAATCGTACGGTAGAGGCTGGCTGATCAAACCGGAGAAGGAAAAAGACAAGGCACAGATTGATGACGCCTGGAATAAAATGAAAATTCGCGTGGTTGGTGGTAAGGTGACCACCTGGATCAATGGCGTGGAAATGATCACGCTGACGGACGAAAAGATTGGGCAGGCTAATGGCTCCATTGCCTTACAGATTCACGACGGTGGCGGTATCAAAGTAAAATGGCGCAACCTGGTGATTGAGGAGTTGTAATTATAAAAAAACCAGCCTGTGGTTTTGGCCTTTTTATACCTTAGGTGGGAAAGGCATTTTATTATTCCCATTGAGCTGCCGAAGTATCCATTTCTTCTTTCCATTGGTTATATTCCTTCAAAAGACTTGTGACCACATCAGGCAGTGTATCGGCAAGGTTTACCTTTTCAGAAGGATCATCAGCAAGATTGTAAAGTTCTGCCGTGTTTTCAGAGATTTTAACCAGCTTCCAGTCACCTTTTCTGACAGCGATTTCATCGTCCATTTTCCAGAAGAGCGTCCGCTCCGGCAGGGCATTGTTTTCAAAAAGAACCGGTGACAAATCCAGCCCATCGTTTGGTTGCCCGGAAGGCATGTCCGCTCCGGCAAGATGTGCAAATGTTGAAAATAAATCCATCGTCATCGCGGTCTGGTTGATTACTTTGCCACCTTCGATTTTTCCCGGCCACCAGGCAATAAATGGTACGCGGTGACCGCCTTCATACACTTCTGTTTTTTGTCCGCGAAACATGCCATTGCTGGAAATATTATGAAATTCATGATTGTAATGAATATAACCGCCATTGTCCGATGTGAATATGACAAGGGTATTGTCTTCAATGCCCAATTCTTTCAGCGTTGCGATGATGTTTCCGGTACCCTGGTCCACAGATTCGACCATGGCTTGCACGTGCGGTCGAACATTATTTCTGTCTGGAATGATACCCCATTTATCATTCTCGTAATCAACTCCCTTTATCCTTTGTGCAGGATCGTTCGGCCCTTGCCAGGGAAAATGAATGGCCAGATGCGCTACGTATAGAAAGAAAGGCTTGGTGTGATTTCGCTCAATAAAATCGATGCTGTGGTCTGTTATCAGATCAACGCTATATCCCGTTTCCATAGATATTTGACCATTGTGCCACCAGTCTTCCCTTCCCCAGCGATCAATGTGCGAATGGTGGTCGCCATCGCCTGCTCCAAGACCACGGAATTCGTCAAAACCCTGGTTTTCAGGCAAAAATGGCGGCTTGTATCCAAGATGCCATTTGCCAAACATGCCGGTGGTGTAGCCTGCTTCCTTCAATACTTCAGCAATGGTTGTAACCTCCAGTGGCAATCCTTCATCATACTGAGTTTTGCCACTCAACGGGCCCTCGAATTTTGAACCGAGCCGGTTTTGATACATACCACTCAGCAGGGCAGCCCGGGTGGGCGTACACATCGGGCCGTTAGAATGCAAATCCGTAAATATGATGCCCTCCGCAGCCAGAAGGTCGATATTGGGTGTCAGGTTTGTTTTGCTTCCGTAACATGCCAAATCTCCATAGCCCAGGTCATCAATGAGAATAAGGATAATGTTTGGTTTTATAGCTTTTTTACTCGAGTTTAGGCATCCGCCATATAAGAATATCATGGACAGGATCGCGAAAATTGTTGGTTTTATAAGGGCGTTCATTCGGGAGTTTATTAATAGTACCATTTAAATAATCCAATTGACTACCCGGGAATAGGCTCAATATACTTCTGGTTTGTAATATTTGAAGGGAGTCTGCTTTTTAATTTCAGGTGTACATCCGGCTTTTTATTATTTTTGCGTTATACTGATTGACTACAAATTTTTATGGCTTTGGCTGCAGCGCGCTCGTATCATCTTAATTTTTCAGGCATCCGTATGTCGATGCTGATTCTTGCGATTTTTTCTTTTTCCATGCAGGTGTCGGCGCAAAGTAAAAAGGCCCTCAAACTTCTGGAAAAGGAAGAATACGATAAACTCTCGGAGCAACTCACAAAATCGGTAGCTAAAGACAGTATAAATCCCGAGGCAAAGTATGTGTATTCTTTACTTTATCTCACACCCAAATATCGCAATTACAACATTGATACATCTTATCATTTCATCAACCGCTCAGTCAGAGATTATACTTTGATGGATGTAAAACAAATAGACAAGCTCAGTAAAATCGGAATCAATTCATCTGTACTTGAAAACCAAAAGTTGGAGGTGGAGCGCCATGCGTTCCGCCGGGCAAAGGCATTACATACGATCGATGACTATAATTATTTCTTAACCAGATTTTCAGGTGCAGCGCAATCAGACAGCGCGGTCATGTTCAGAAATGAAATTGCCTATCAGGATGCCGTTGAAAGCAATACCTATGAAGCCTTCCAGCATTTTATTTACAAATATCCTGCTGCCGTCCAGATCGATCAGGCGAAGGAAAAGTACGAGGAACTGCTTTATGCGACCATGAACGATGACAGGAAACTGGAAAGCTACGAGCGGTTTCTGCGCGATAACCCGAACACCCCATTCCGGCTTGATGCAGAACGAAACATATTTGAAATCTCAACAGCCGACAATGACCTGGACAGTTACATGACTTTTATCGAGCGGTTTCCGGAAAGTAAAATGCGCAAAAAGGCCCTCAATATGCTCTATCATACCTACAAGCAGCATTCATCCGCCATGGGTTTTTCGAACAAATTTGACATCCTGACCAGCGAGGATTCATTGATGCGGATTGTGGAGGCAGAGGTTGGCCATCTGATGCCCATTTTCGAGATGGACAAATATGGATTTTCGAAGCTTTCAGGTGATAAGCTGATTGATTTTACTTATTCAAAAATAAGGGAAGCATACAATTGCGGCAGTATCGCGGAAGATTTTCTGGAGGTAGAACTGGATGGAGAGCAATTGATAGTGAACCGTGTGGGTACCCCAATCTTTAAGGGGGCGTATGACGGAGTGCAAGACCTTGGATGTGGTTTGCTGAAGGTAGAGCGTAAGGGATACGCTGGTGTTATTCATAAATCCGGCTTTCAAATTCTCGATTTCAACTTCCAGGATGCCGGCCTGGTCGCCAATGCATTTATTAAATATAAATACAACGGTAAATGGGGACTGAAATCATTCTGCAACCGGGATTTACTGCCGGCGGAATATGATGATATATTTTCAGAGGGCAGGTTTGTGATACTCAAGTCCAATGGCTTGTTCGCAATACAAAATGTTGAAAATATTGCCCGGGCTGCCAACCTGATAAAGCCAAAACCCGAGTTCCGCTATGATGATTACGAATTGATTTATGCGGGACAGCTATTGCTTTTCAGAGATGATATGGAATCTGTGATGGACCTGAAACTCAAAGAAAGCTTACCGCTCGATAAGCAAAACTTTTATGAATTTTACGGGGGCTGGCTGGTAAAAAAAGACAATAAGTACAAGGTCTATGACCAGATATTTTATCCAATGTCTGATCTCGAGTTTGACCTGGTAGATTTCAATAAATCCAGGGCAGCGCTTAAGTACAATGGTAAATGGGGCATTTTCAATGCAGAGTCTGTGTTCCCCACAAATTTCGAATATGATTCGGTGCGGTTTCTCAGTGAACAAATAGGCATCATTATGCAGGAAAAGCATGTATATGCCATTTTCTCCAATGACAGTATTATAGACATTTCTTATTCAAGGGATACCAGATTGTTGAGACCAACGTCGATTGATATGGATGAAGACGCCCGGGAATCACAATACCTGCTCACGAAAACAGATAAGAGCGTTTTCAAGATTTACAATATTTATGGAACGCTCATACTTGACGGAAAATATAATGCCGTGTCCGCGCTAGGTCATGAATATCTCCTGGTTGAGCGATCCGGTAAAAAGGGCCTGATTCACCGTAATGGTAAGATGGCTTTGAAAGTGAACTATAACGCCATTGGAAATTATGAAAACGGTTACGTGAGTACACTGATTAATGGTAAGTTTGGCATATATCATCATGATAAAAATGTGTTTCTCAGCACAAAGTATCAGAAAGCGCTGAAGCCATTTGGGAACAAATACTTTATTGGCACCAGGGGATCGTCGTTCGGATTGGTGGATCTCGACAATAAGGAAGTGACAGGTTATCATTTCGATCAGATTCTGGATTGGAACGATTCGGTGGCGCTCGTAAGTGAAAATGGTGAATGGAAACTTTATGATATTCATAATAAAAAATATGTTTATGAGGGAATCAGTGAGTATAAGGTATTGAGGCATGATGACGGAGAGAAAATATTATTAATCACCAAAGAAAGTAAAAACGGCATCCTGAGTAATAAACATGGCCTGGTGGTCGGACCAACCTTCAATGATATCATTAATCTTGGCACGCAAGAGACGCCCGTATATTTCTGTGAGAAGTATATAATCGAGGCTGAATTTTACGTGGTGATCTATTATGACGCCACCGGAAAAATCCTGCGCAAGCAGATATTTACCGAACCTGAAGAATACGAAAAAATTTACTGTGGCTGAATATTTTAATATAGCGATCGTAGGTTCGGGCAATGTGGCTTGGCACCTCGGCCCGGAGCTCGAAAATGCCGGCCATTGCATTGTGGAAATTTACAGCAGAAATGATCTTAACGCCAGAAAATTTCAGAAGATGTTGTACCAGGCTGCCATCAATGATTCCCTGGATTTTTCGCAATCTTCGGCCGATATCGTAATGTTTTGCGTTTCTGATGATGCCATTGAAGAAGTTGCCAAAGAAATTGTCCTACCTCCGCAGGCTATTGTTGCGCATACTTCCGGAAGTCAACCCATAAGCAGGCTTGGCTTCACAGGCACTGAAAATATCGGCGCTTTTTATCCGCTCCAGACATTCAGCAACTCCAAAAAGGTGGACTTTGAAGGAGTCCCAATTTTGATTGAGGGTGAAAATAAGAAAACGCTCAGTGCGCTTAAAAGCATGGCCTCCTCCATTTCCAAAACCGTTCATGTGATAAGTTCCGAAGACAGGATGGTCATTCATCTGGCTGCCGTGTTTGCCTGCAATTTCACTAACTATATGCTTTCCGCAGCGGAAGATATCTTGTCGTCAAAGGGTTTCAGGTTAAATTTGTTGCAGCCACTCATCGCCGAAACCATCAATAAGAGTTTAAGCATCGGCCCGATCGCCGCACAAACAGGTCCGGCTGCAAGAGGAGACCTGGAAACGCTCGACAGGCATCTGGCATTTCTGGACAAAAGCAAATACAGGGATATCTATAAAATTGTCTCGCAAAGTATCTTAAATAGATCAGAATAGTTTGTCTTGGACAGGCATTTAAATCGTATTTTAGCATCGTGATTTAATTAGACTTATGAGTGCTGCCAGGTCAGGGAAAAGAGATTTTTCAGTTCGCGGTTTTTTACAACTTACCAGGTTTCCAAATCTGCTGATTATCGCGCTTACGCAATATTTTTCGGCTATTTTCCTGGTGGGTCATCCGCACGACTGGTATCATAAAATTTATGACCCGAAATTAATCCTGCTTATCAGTTCAACCCTGATGATTGCCGCGGCCGGATACATCATCAACGACTATTACGACATCAAGATCGACTATGTAAATAAGCCTGACCGGGTGGTGGTTGGCAAACTGATAAAAAGGAGAATTGTGCTTGCATCTCATATTATCCTGAACCTGCTAGGTATTGCAATAGGTTTTTTTCTAAGTCCAAAAGTGGGGATTGTGAATTTTCTGGCAGGATTTTTACTTTGGATATATTCCAATCGTTTAAAAAGGATGCCACTGGTAGGAAACATGATGATCGCTTTTCTCACAGCTTTGTCCATTGGCATTATTGCTTTATACCTTCAAAGAAATGTTCAATTACTGATGGCCTATGCGGTTTTTGCCTTTTCTATTAATCTTGTTCGGGAGATCATCAAGGATATGGAAGACATCCGGGGCGATATGCGATTTGGCAGCAAGACCTTGCCCATCATCTGGGGTTTGCGAAAAACCAAGTACTTACTATTTATTCTGATAGCCCTTTTTGTCTTCATACTTTTCTTCCTCGCTAATCAGCTTGGAAATGAAACACTAAATCTGTTTTTTATACTACTGGGTCTTCCGATCATTTACTTTATTTATTTACTTTATAGGGCAGACACGCAGAAACGATTTCACCGGTTGAGCGTATTTTGTAAGCTGATTATGCTGGCCGGTATTTTTAGTATGACATTTTTCTAAATTAAACATCAGACCAGTGAAAACGAATATTGCCATTTTTGCATCCGGCAGCGGGACCAACGCCGAAGAAATTATCCGGCATTTCAAGGGCCACGAGCATATTTCGGTTGGAATGATCCTTTCAAACAATAAAAAAGCCTATGTACTTGAAAGAGCCCTAAAGCACAAGATTCCCCAATTTGTCTTCAGTAGAGATATTTTTTATAAGCAGAAAGTGGTGGATGAGATTTTACGGCTTAATAGTATCAACTTTATTGTTTTAGCCGGCTTTATGTGGCTTTTCCCGGAGCGGTTTGTTAAGAATTTTCCAAACCGGATTGTGAATATTCATCCTGCTTTGTTGCCCAGGTACGGAGGAAAAGGTATGTATGGAAATTTTGTACATGAAGCCGTAGTCGCCAACAAGGAAAAGGAATCAGGCATAACCATTCACTTTGTAAATGAAAAATATGATGAGGGCAATATTATTTTTCAGGCCAAATGCAAAGTTCTGAAGACTGATACCCCTGACGATGTGGCTCAAAAAGTGCATAGGCTGGAATATGAACATTATCCAGGAATCATAGAGCAGGTCATTTTGAAGGCAAATGCAGGATAATTGCTTATATTTATGTGTGTCTTTGTGATGATTACAAAAGTGAAGAGGAGGGCATTACATGAATAGAACATACTGCCTTGTCCGGCTTCTTATGTTTAAACTTTAATGAAGGTTACCATGCGCAATTTACAAATAAGTGCTTCCCTGTTATTTCTCCTCGCCATACCCTTACAGGCTTGTAGCCAGGTGAAATCGCTTGATCCCATTCCTTTGGATGAGGCATGGAAAAATAAGATCGTTCAACTTGCGCCGGCGGAAACACAAGCGCCTGTTTCCAGGAAGCATAAGGTGCTGCTCTTTTCTTTATTTACGGGTTTTAATCACTGGACAATTCCTCATGTTGATTACGTCATTACCATGTTAGGAGAAAAAACCGGCGCATATGAAGTCGTTCAGAGTACCGATATATCTATGTTTGAAAAGAAGAATCTCAAACAGTTTGATGCAATTGTATTGAATAACAATTGCTCGGTGGGTGACAGGCGCGATCTGTTTTATGACGCACTTGGCAACAGAGAAGGACTAAGTGAGCAGGATAGGGTTAAAAAAGCGGCTGAGTTGGAGGCAAACATGCTCAACTTTGTAAAAAAAGGAGGTGGACTCGCCGTCCTGCACGGGGGCATTGTAATGCAAAACAACTCCATGGAAGTCAGCAAAATGACCGGCGGGAGTTTCGATTATCATCCGCCGCAACAGCAGATCGAACTGCTGATTTCGGAAGCTGCGCATCCTATGACACTGGCTTTTGAAGGTAAATCCTTTACGCATATCGATGAACCCTATTTTTTTAAAAATGCCTATGCCGAAAAAGACTTCAGGCCGCTGCTGTATATGGAGGTTGCAAAGATTGAGAAACTAAAGCATGAACCAGCTGATGAGATTAGTTATGTCTCATGGATAAAAAGATACGGCAAAGGCAAGGTTTTTTATTGCTCCCCTTCGCACAATGCCCAAAGTTATGAGCATACCCGCATGCTGAAATACTATCTGAATGGGATGCAGTATGTGTTGGGCGATCTGCAATGTGAAGACGGGCCGCCTCAACCCTGATGATTCATCGAATCCAAATCGTATTTTTGGTAATTTAAAAATATTGGAAAGCCTCTTTTCAATTCCTGTTTTTGATCAACAAATTGGTTCGTAAGTGATTTTTCAAGACAGCTTAGTGTTAAATTTACATTAAGCGAAATTTTTTTTTATTCGTCAATTTGCAATAATCCCCGGCAGGCTTAGTCCTCAAATTAAGAAATTACAAAAAATAATGATAATATTAAAAATATGTTAATATAAAGTAATATTTTATAAATATATCAAAATAATTATGAGATTCTATTGCAACATTATCAAAATAATTACCGTACCTTTGTACTGAACGTTGATCAAAAACTCAAAAACAACAGTCAACGATGAAACGTATAGCAAGAACAACACTGGCAGTAGCTGCAATAGTTGCAGGTATGGCCGCAGGGGCAAAAGCCCAGCAGAAATCAGTAAAACTGGATCCGGTTGATAAGGATCTCTACCAGTTGACATATGTCAATAAAGGAACGTGCAACGTAAAGGTAGAAGTACTGGATCAGGATGGCACACTGCTTCACGCAGAGAACATTAAGCATAAGAAATCTTTCACAAAACCATATAACTTCCAAAATCTCAGTCATGGTGAATTTTCGTTCAAAGAAACTGATGATGAAGGTGAATATGTTGCAAAGATCAACAGATCAGAGGATGTAAATATGGTTGCTACCATCAGAAAGATCGAAGGTGGTAAAGCGAAGGTGATCGTGAAGGGTGACTTTATGAGTCCGGTGAGCGTGAAAATCCTGAATAAACGCAATGATTTGGTATTTGGCGACTACATTGATCATGAGTCGAGTTTCTCGAGAATTTATGATCTGTCTAAAGTCAGAGCCGATGAATTGAAAATCGAGGTGGTTGCAGAGTCCAAATTGTTGGCAACTGCCGAATTTTAAAGAGAATTGTCTTAGTAGTTTTTTTCATAATTTTGGGTGTTTAGATGAATAAAGGCGAGCGGCCAAAAGCTCGCCTTTATTTTTTTGTCTTATTTGGTGCCTCTATCATTTCATCAGGAATAGCGGCGAACCTTCCAGCTATTCGCATACTTGTCTTTTTTTTCCTGAGTTCGATAAAGAAAGATTAAAAAATCTGTTTACCTGCTGCCGGAATTTTTTATGAAGGACAAATAAATTATCAATCACTAAAAATCAATTATCATGAAAAATTTAAAACTATTACCCCTTCTTGCCCTATTATTTATTGCAGGCTGCGGCGGAAGTGACGATGCGGAGCCAGACGATGAAATGATAAATGGCAGCTTTAAGGCCACTTTGACCGGAGATCAGAATCGAAGTTTTGAAGGAGAAGCTTTTTTTGTTCATGCTATTCTTAAATCAAAAACTGCTATGGAAAATGGCTCTGTTTTGAACATCACGCTTGAGAACAAAAACAATGAAGATGAATTTATAATTTTGACAATCGGTAAAATTGGCGATTTGGATGGCATCAATACCGGAACATATACGGTGGATATTGAATCAGAAGAAGAAGGTTCACTTGTAAATATCGGCGCACGTCTGAGTGGAAGTATGTTCTTGTTCTTGGGCGTGTCAGGTCAGATTGTATTAAAGAAAATTTCAAACGATAAAGTAGAAGGTAGTTTTTCTGCAACATTTGACAACTTTAATGAAGAAACCATAAATATTTCAACAGATTTTACTGCGGAAGGAATCACTCAAACGCTCTGATACTACTGCTCATTGGGTTAATTAAATGAAGTCCTATTATGGATTAAAAAAGAAAATCCAGATTGCAAGCATCAAAAAACAAGTAATTCTCAGCGGCCCACTTCGCTCTGCCGAAGCGGCAACGCGAAGGCGAGGCAGGGCGAAAAATTCAGATGAATTTTGCGGGTTAGCGTGATTAGGTTTTTTGGTGTTTGGAAGTGATCAATACCTGGTTTAAAGAATGTTACTGCTGAGGATATTCGGGAAATTTGAAAGGTCCCGGGCCTCGCTTTCCTATAAAGTTTGTAAATGAAAACGATCAACAGGCAATCCGCGAAGATAAAACTGCTTATCTATTATTATTGAAATAGTAGAGAAACACCAGTACGCCGGTCAAAGCCGGCTTTGGATTGTCTTTGATTTCCAGGGTGATGCGCAGATGGCATTTGGTAATACCGCGCAGATTGGCAAGTGATTTCAGTTCCGCTCTTAACCGCACTTCACTGTCAACCTGCACCGGCTGGTTAAATTTCAAATCTTCAACACCGTAATTAATCATCATGTCAATATTGCGGATTTCGGCAATCTGCTCCCACAGGTATGGCGCGATTGAAATATTGAGATAGCCATGTGCGATCGTGCCACCGAAATTCCCATCTTTTTTAGCCCGCTCCGGGTTGGTATGTATCCATTGATAATCCAGTGTAGCTTCGGCAAATTTGTCAATACGCTCCTGCGTGATTTTGAGATAATCCGAAACGCCGAGCTCCTTGCCAATGTACTGTTCGAATTCCGCATGGCTGCTAATGACAAGTGGATTCATGTTAGCTTAGTTTGTTATTTTTAAAACGCCGAATATAGTGTATGTTTTTAAAAATTTAAGCTTATTTCCCAAAAGCCGTCGCAATTTCGGGAGAAGTAAGTATTTTAAAAAATCCATTAAAATACCAGTGTCGTGTCAACGATTTACTGAAGGTTGTTTTCCCGCGAAGGGGCATAGGTGATTTCTCTTTTTCATATCATAAACCGGAATATCATGATAGCCGACTACATTGACAATCTATGGAATAGATAGCATTAATGGTTGACCCGAGATCAGGATTACCAGCAAGATTACAGCATAGCCTGATTATAAATCCAGGCTTGCGGAAAATCATTTTGCATTTGATCGAGCAATTGGGTGGCGCTGGTTTTACCTTTCAGGTTGTCGATAGCAATGTAGTAGAGACCCTTTCGTCCGCTGATTTTTTTAGCGCCGGTTACCCCGGGCTGGATGCGCTTCAGATAACGGTCTGCATTTTTTTCTTCTTCGAAACTTCCAAAAATGAGGCAAAAAGTCTTTGATTCATCTTCTATGGATGCCGCATCGGTCAGGCTGTTTACAGGTTCAGAAACCTCTGGAGTTTCAGTAGTTTTTTCTTCTGTCGCATCTATAATTTCTTCACGATCCAAAGCAGCTTCATCCGCTTCATCAATGTCTTCTTTTATATCCTTGTTGTTCACAGCGAGGGCCTCTGCAATGCTTTTTGGCATGGGCTTGGCCGCTACCTCTTCTGAGATATTTCTGAATCCAAAAAAGTACACAGAGACGGCGATCAGTATCAGTACCACAACTGCTGCAATACTGATTATTGCCTTGTTTGGTCCGCTTTTTTTGTCAGGCTGATATGCAGGGTCAATGTTAACGGAGAAGGTATCTTCACGGTAGTCCTCCTGAAAGTTGTCGTCATTATAATCTGCAATTGAATCGTCCTTTTTTATTAAATTTCCATCAAAATCAAGCATTGGATCATCTTCACCGGCATCCAACTCATCACTTTTCGGGCTTATCCCGGCTTCAATATTCTGATCGGTTTTGCCAATTGGTTCATTGTCAAAATCGATGAGTTTATCAAAAGGATCCAAAGAAGCTTCTTCGGTCGTTGCACCGGAGGTAAAAGCATCATTAGTATCTTCGTCGGGGTTGTTCTTTTGAACCATATAGTTGCCATCCTGATCCATGCAGAAATAGCCTATACCTTTTATATAATGTAATTTTCCCTGTCCTATTGAGTCTTTTAACTGCTGAACATATGCATTAAGCGCTATTCTTGCCTCGTCATCCGATGTTCCTTGTCGTTCCATGATTTCAGCTACTATCTTGCCGTCATCAAAAGTGAGGTGGCTGTTAAAATCTATGTCATCGTTGAACTCTGAGTAGATGAGTGCGCCGAATTCTGGTATAAAAACCCGCCTGTCGCGCTTATATACTTCAAAAATGCATGCTTCAATCATATTGTATAATTTTTTGCGGAGACCGAATTATCAGAAAATTGTGTATCTTAAATATTTCCACAAATTAATTCATATCCGCCTTGGTTTATAACCATTTGTGCTTCTATGGCCATCAGGTAAGAAAATTTCATAGTTAGCAAGGAATAGGCGGGCCTTATTTCTGGTGGATAGCTGAGCAAAAAGCGGGAATGCTCAATCTTACAATCTGGGTAATAAACGTTTGCCGGCTTACCAGAACTTTTGATCTTTAAATCAAGTCTATTTCATATTTAGAATTCTGAAAGCAGCCATGGCAGCGCCATAGCCATTGTCAATATTCACGACGCTGATGCCATTCGCACAACTGGATAGCATGGAATAGAGCGCTGCAATGCCATCTTTTCCGATACCATACCCGATACTGGCCGGTACGGCAATAATGGGCTGAGGCAACAAACCACCTACCACCGTGGGCAGTGCTCCCTCAAAACCGGCCACTGCGATCAGCACCTTATACTTCTTTAATGCATCAAGATTATCCAATAGCCTGTGTACACCTGCCACGCCGATATCCTGAAAACGCTCAGCCTTTCGGCCTACAAAAAGTAGCGTGTAGTAAATTTCATTCACGAGATACTGGTCGGACGTACCGCCGGACAGGATGGCAACCTCTCCTTCTTTGGGATTTTTTGGAAACTCACCAACCAGTAAAATCTGCGACAAAGGATCGTAAAAACTCGGTTTGAACTCCTGACAAATCAGATCCGCCTTTTCCGGCTGAACTCTGGTAATCAGGGCATTTTTTTTATTGGCTTTGAAATCGCGAACGATTGCATCCAATTGCCCGATGGTTTTTGAAGCTCCGAAAACTACCTCCTGAAAACCGATCCGTGACTCGCGCTGATGATCAATTCTGAAATTATGGCTCATGCAATGGCTCTGTTAAGTTTTCCCGAAACTAATCCCTCCTCGTCAATTTCACAATCCATAAAACCAATATCCAATAAATTTTTCTTTATGTATTTTTCGTGATTTTTCAGCAAAGTCACCTGATGACCGGGCACCTCTATCTTCGCCTTATTTTCAAAATGCCGTACGCGAACATCTTCAAATCCAAGCGCGTTGAGCATGTTCTCGGCCTCCTCAATTTGTCTTAATTTTTCCACAGTCACTTCCTGACCATAAGGTATCCTGCTGCTGAGACACGGACTGGCGGGTTTGTCCCAGGTGCTCAGACCAAAATGCTGCGCAATCTGTCGAATGTCGATCTTTGTGAAATTGCAATCTGCAAGTGGTTTCAGTACACGGAATTCACCGGCAGCCCTGATGCCCGGGCGATAATCTCCCAGGTCATCGAAATTTTGTCCGTTAAGAATACTGGCTTCGGGGTACTTTTCAGCAATGAGCGCCAGTTCGTCGTAAAGGGTAAATTTACAAAAGTAACAACGGTCAACCGGATTGGAGGCGTAATTAGGGTTATCGAGTTCTCTGGTATGAATGATCTCAAGCGGTATATCCTGCTCATCACAAAATTGTTTCGCAATATCCAGATCCTTGCGCTTCAGGCTTGGCGAATCGGCGATTACGGCTTTCATATGAGCTTTTCCTAAATATTTTCTGGCGAGAAATGCTACCAGACATGAGTCCACACCTCCGGAGAATGCAACAATTGCCTGCGTGCAATGCAGGGCAAACCAGGACTCTGCCTCTTTTAATTTTGCGTCTAAATGGTTTTTGGTCATAGTTTAAAGATAATACAAACTAAAATAAATTGCCTGCATTTTGCGGTTCATTCCTCCGGGCTTTTTATCTGATTTAGAAATTTAAGAAATCGCATTTTGTAAATTCTGAGCTTTAATTCACCGGCCAGAATAAAAACCAATGCTGTCAGATTGATGCCCATACCAGTAAAAAACAAAGTTCTGGAAAACTCGATTTTATTCCAGGATTTTCCTTCCATCATGAGCGAGGCAAACATCAAAACAACTGATCCGAGCAAAAATATGATGCCGACAACCAGATAAAGTCTATGGATAATCCGGTTGTTTTTCAGTATTTTATCCAGCGCAGGCACATCTGCATCTGCCTGATTTATTTTTAGCTCCTCCTTTAATGCACTCATTTTTTTACTGATGGATTCTTCCCTGGCGTTTTCCATAAATTTCTTTCGTTTCAATCAAATATAATCATTACTTACGAGTGCTGCCATGATGATTAATCACTTTTAAAATTTATTTGGGCAGAAAATCCAAACTTATAATCTCTTTAATGAAATGGATAATATCTTATTCTGCAATCATGAAAAAGAGAAAAAATTTGCTAAGATTACAATAAAGTGTTTTTTTTGACCCCTTCTCTACAATCACAAACGCCTGAACGATAACTATGGTAGCATCACGGAGTAAATTCACAAATAAATTCGGCTTCATTGCAGCGGCAGCTGGCAGTGCGGTAGGCCTCGGAAATATCTGGAAATTTCCTTTTGAAGTTGGCAAGGGTGGTGGGTCGGCCTTTTTGATCATGTACCTGGTTTTCTGTTTTGTGCTTTGCTTTCCCATTCTGGTCACGGAAATCGCTATTGGGCGCAGATCTCAAAAGAGCGCTGCCATGGCATTCAGGCCGCTCGGTCATCCAAATTGGTCGATCGTGGGCATCCTCGGTGTATTTTGTGGCGTTGTGATTCTTTCCTTTTATAATGTTGTAGCCGGCTGGGTTTTGGGCTATTTTGTTGAAATGTTGCTGGGTAATTTTGCAATAGGCGAAAATTTCTCAGCTTATGTCAATGACATTGCCGAAGTAGGCGGTTATACCCTTGCTTTTCTTATTGCAACAGCCTTTATCGTATCCCAGGGCGTTACAAAAGGCATCGAAAAAGCCAGCAAGATTCTGATGCCTGTACTCATCATCATCATTCTGGCGCTCACGATTTACGCGCTCACATTATCAGGTGCCAAAGATGGGCTGATTTTCTACCTGGTTCCGGATTTTTCAAAAATCAATCTTAATGTCATTTACCGGGCGCTTGGTCAATCGTTTTTTTCACTTTCACTCGGACTGGGTGCTTTGATGACTTACGGCAGTTATTTAAGCCGGAAGGAAAACATAGTCTCGGCCGCGACAATGATTACGCTGGCTGATGTTGGCATCGCATTTCTGGCTGGCCTGATGATTTTTCCATTTGTTTTTTCTCAGGGCATTCAGCCGGAAGGTGGAGCAGGTCTGATTTTTATGACCATGCCCGGAATATTTCAAAACATGGGTCCGTCCTTAGGGGTTTTCATAGGGGCATCATTTTTCCTGTTGCTATCCTTCGCCGCGCTCACTTCCACAATTTCACTTTTGGAACTGCCGGTAGCTTACCTGGTTGATAAGCATAAAGTGAAAAGGAAATATGCCGTTTGGTATGCTTCAGGTCTCATACTATTATTAGGGATACCCTCTATGCTTGGCAATGGCTACTCCGATTTTTTCACAAACTTTATCACCTATGTCGGCTCATCGACTCCGGTAAATTTCATGGATTTTGTGACGGACGTGGCCTCCAATACGCTTCTACCATTGGGTGGACTGATGGTAAGTATTTTTGCCATTTACGTCTGGAAAAGGCATAAGCTTTTCAGAGAACTGACGCATGGAAACCCGGTATTTACCAAAACATTCGTAGCCAGGTATATCGGATTTTCATTACAGTACGTCGCGCCACCTGTGCTCGGTGCAATTTTCCTGATTACCGTACTTGAAATCTTTTTTGGCGTGCATATTTTTTAATTGCAATAGGTAATAGTTTATTTTTCTGCCGGGTTTTATCTTTACCATGTCCGATGGTACTGGCAAGGAAGGGCATGCCCGCAAATACAAGTCTTAGATGCTTTTTTACATTTCCGAGACGTAGATATATTCATCAAATCAGTTGTTTTGGGTAAAGTTTAGCTTTGGAAGCCTTTTACTGGAATAATTGCATAATTTGTATCAACTTCATTACATGATATTTAATATTAACCATACGCATCATGAAAAAATTTCCCTTGAGCCCAGACTCACCAATTGAAAATTCACGTCGGGTTTTTATTAAAAAAAGTGCAGCCGGGCTGGTTACAGCACTTGCCTCCCCCTCGATACTGAGTTGCGCGAATTCAAATCAACAAACCAAAGAAAAGCTGGGAATTGCTTTTGTTGGCCTCGGGTACTACAGCACGGACATTCTGGCACCATCAATCCAGATGTGTAAAAACACCTATCTCGCCGGTATCGTTACCGGTACACCTGCGAAGGCAGAAACCTGGAAATCGAAATACGGATTGAAAGATGAGAACATCTACAACTACGAAAACTTCGACGAAATCGCCCGCAACAAAGACATTGATATCGTGTATGTGGTGTTGCCCAATTCGATGCACAAGGAATTCACCATCAGGGCAGCAAAGGCGGGGAAGCATGTGATTTGCGAAAAACCCATGGCCTTGAATGCCGCTGAGTGCAGGGAAATGATCAAGGCCTGTGAAGATAATAAAGTGCAACTCTCTATTGGCTATCGCATGCATTATGAACCCCACACGCAGGAAATTATGCGACTTGCACGTGAAAAAGATTTTGGCGAAATCCGACAGATCACGACCGGAGCGGCGTTTAATATGAGGAATTTTGACAACTGGAAGGCAAAGAAGGAACTCGGTGGCGGGGCGATGATGGATATGGGGGTTTACCCATTGCAGGCAGCGAGGTATGCGGCAGGGGCCGAACCTGTTTCGGTTTCAGCCCAGACTTTCAAAATCAGACCTGAAAATTTTGAAGCTGACGAAGTGACGGCTTTTCAATTGCAGTTTTCTGATGGAACGGTGGCCAACTGCCAGACGGGCTTCCACGCCAATTTCAACTATCTCAAAGTATTTTGTGAAAAAGGATGGTACGAACTTGACCCATTCTCATCGTACACCGGCATAAAAGGACGAACGAGCAAAGGAGAATTTGACTTCCCTGCAGTGAATCAGCAGGCCAGGCAAATGGATGAAGTTGCGTGGTGCATTATGGATAAAAAACCAATGCGCGTGACTGGTGAAGAAGGTCTTCAGGATATGATCATCGTTGAAAAAATATGGGAGTCCATCGCGCAGGGAGGTAAAACCATCGCGATTTGATTGTCACGACCTCTTGATTTTTCAGATCACAATTTTTACGGGTTTTTTAAAAATAAAAAATCCCATGGCTCTTAAACTGCCATGGGATTTTAATAAATAATCTTCAGCGATTATTGCAGAATACCGGAAACCTTCAGTCTGATTTCATTGAGCTCATCCCGGAAACTTTCTATTGAATCAATCAATTGAGTTTTGGTATGCTGAAATTGCTCTGACTTACGGTGGAAAAGATCCTTGTAATAATCGATGCCATCATTCAGATTCTGGTGAAAAGTATCGATGTATTTTTCGTTTTTCTCCGAGAGAGGTTTGGCCATTTCATTCACCTTATTTCGCAAATAATCCACATAAAGCCCAAGTTCCTTAACGAACATATTCGGGCGGTCGGTACGCTCCATCACATTTGATTTGCCATAGATGTGGCTAACCATTTCCTTCAGGCTGACCTTTTTAGAATAATATGCCATATTCGGCCCGGGACATACTGCTACACCGGGGCCTTCCTTGCGGTAATCAAGGTCATTTTTAAGTAAGGCCGCAGTGCCCAATCCTACGCAGATACACGCTCTGTCAACGATCTTATCGTAGGCCTCTTTGTATTCCGGGGCACTTTCATTGAATTGCTTGTCAAGCTCACGCAATTTCAGAAACTGGTATTGTCTGGAGGCAGTACAGATTGCCTTGTCCCCAAAGTCCTTGTTGATTTCCACATATTTTTTCGGGCAGGAGCTTCCGGGACGGTTTTTATCAATATTTACCTGCTTTTCAATATCTTTTGTGTTGCCTTTCAGGTTGTTGAACGGCACGCCAAGTGGAGATATTCCGCTAAGGTACAGGTCATCTTCCTTCGCATCGGAGAGTAGCCCGATTGTGTGATCATCCACATTTGTTACTTCCGGTGATAACAGAAACGGTGTTCCCCAACCAACAGAGTCGATATCATAATAGTCAAGCAGAAAATTGTGTTCAGCAGATGTTCCTACCCCTCCCTGCGCTGTGATCAACATTTTTATTGGTTTTACCGGAACAGGCTTGTTTTTTGCCTTTAAAGCTGTTACGAGCATTTCATGTGTGGTTTCTACCAACGACTTACGGTTGGTTTTGAATTCCTCAAGAATGGGCCCCATCAGATAACCGTCGGTGGCAAAAGCATGGCCACCGCAATTGAGTCCGGATTCGATTCTGTATTCCGAAACCCAGATACCTTTTTTGGCTAAAAATTTACCTTGTATCAGCGCTGAGCGATAGTCGCTGACTTTGAGTATGATCTTCTTTTTGATTTCACCGTTTTCATTTGGGTAGAAATCCTCAAAATTTTCAATGTAGCTGTAAAGTCGTGGATTCATGCCGGCAGATAAAACTACTGAGGAGGTGAGATCGCTGTTGGCATATCCCCTGAGTGCGGCGTGAGCATCGTTAAATTCAGCCGGAAGCTTTTGATCGTCTTTGTAGTTTTCACGATCGAGCTTAGTCATGATGTTTACATCAATAGATCCCTTGGGCAAATGCTCATGCAGCCAGTTTTGGAGATCTTTAAAATTATTGTGATGGATGAAATGCTGAAAACGCTGTTTGATTTCCGAAAAATCAGGGAGCATTTCCATATATTTTTCCAGCTCGCCACCCTTCTGATGTAGCGATGACTTCAATTCGTCAAACTTTCTTTTGACAATTTCATCGATGAGGTTCAGATAAGCAGTGATGCGTTTTGCCCTGAAATCTTCGATTTTATCAGAAATCTCCTGAAAGGGGATATCAAATTTTTTGCAATAGAACTCCCGCATCTTTTCGATGAGGATGTCATCAACAAGCGAAATGGCTGATGAAATGCCGTAATGTGCCACTCTGGCAGGCGTATCGATGGTGTAACCGATGCCCATTACGGGGATATGAAATGAATGTGCCTGTATCATATGATGTTTTTTTACTCCACCTTAACTCAGAGAATCTCAAAGGTAGCGTTTTTTATTATAATACTTAGATAATGTTCTGAGTTACCAGTCCAAATAAAACAAATTTCCGGAAATTTCAAAAGGTGAAAAGTTATCAAATGATTATCGGAAAAGCCTGACTATTGAACGGTTTATGTATAAATAGATTGCACGACAGCAAGCTGTATTTACAGTTCCAAAATGATTTATACCATTCATTGCATTTAGCCAGGTTACAGCATCATCATGCACTACTAAACAAAATCCAAATCACAAACCTGCTATGAATTGGCAGATGGCTACCTGGGTTCCATATGAATGGTGGCCTCAATGTTTAGTTTGTTCATAATCTCCATCTCGATGTTGTCGGCAATTGCATGGGCTTTTTCAAGCGTGGTGTGTTTTGGCAATAGGATGTGCGCTGTAAGCTCCACATGCTCTCCATAACGATGCACATGCACGTGATGTAAATGCGTTTCTATGCCAGTCGTGTCGTGGGCAATTTGCTTTAAGTCGTTGAGCAATGCTTCTCCGGGTACTTCGCCCAAAAGCGGATTGGTCCCTTCTTTTATGGTTTCGAATGCGGCATAGAAAATCAGCGCGGAAACCAGTAAACCCAATACACCATCAACCCACCAAAAATATGAACCGGCAAATATTCCTGCCAGAATGACCACTGATGAAATGGCGTCACTCCGGTGGTGCCAACCGTCCGCCTTCAATGAAGGATTTCCGGTTTTTCTGAACGTCCAGAATGAAAATTGAGCAAGACCTTCTTTCACAAAAACAGAGGCAGCAGTTACCCAGATGGCAAAAGGCCCGAAGACCACACTTTCCCGATTTAAAAGCCTCGATATGCTGTCTCGGGCAAATTCAAATCCGATCAGGCCCAGAATCACACCGATGATAACAGCAGCAATCAGTTCGATCCGCCCATGGCCGAAAGGATGTTCCCTGTCAGGTGGCTTGCTCGAAATTTTCGTACTTACCAGAACAATCACAGAACTTAAAGAATCGGAAAGGGTATGCCACGCATCAGCCATCAGTGCAAGCGAACCGGTTACAAAGCCTGCCCAGTATTTAAAAACAAACAGCAATCCGTTTACCAGAATAGAAACCCAACCCTGTGTATAGGCCAATTTAATTTTTGAAGATGCGTTGCGGATGTTTGTCATTTGAATTGTCTGTCATAGAAAAGTAAGGGCTTCCGATTTCCGGAAACCCTGTTCTGATTCAATTCATTTGATGCACTGCTTATATTTGGTTGCTAAGCATCACCGGCATTACGAGCATCAGTATGTCTTCATTTTCGGCCATATCTTTTGGCACAATCAGACCGGCTCTGCTTGGTTCTGAGAGCTGCAAAGTAATCTCGTCACTTTCTATATTATTGAGCAGTTCGATCAAAAGTCGTGCATTAAAGCCAATTTCTATGTCTGCTCCATCATGGTCGCACGACAAGCGTTCATTTGCCTCATTAGAGAAATCCAGATCCTCGGCAGAGATCTGCAACTCGCTGCCTGTTATTTTCAATCGCACCTGATTGGTTGTGCGGTTGGCGTAGATAGATATTCTTTTCAGTGAGTTCAATAATTCTACCCTGTTGATGCTCATGAAATTTTCATTATCTGCCGGTATGACATTTTCGTAATCCGGGAACCGCTCATCAATCAGGCGGCATATCATTTTTATGTTATTGAAATGGAAATACGCATTGGCCCTGTTGAATTCCACGACAACATTGGAGTTTGCCGAGGGCAGTGTTGTTTTAAGAAGATTCAGCGCTTTTCTGGGGATGATGATGGCATTTTCTTCTTCAGAAGCAACATCTACGCGCCTGTACCGAACAAGCCGGTGGCCATCAGTGGCCACGAAGGTGGCGTTGGTAGGGGATAAACTCAGGTACACACCCGTCATGGCAGGCCGGAGTTCGTCATTACTCGTGGCAAAAATACAGTTGGAGATGGCGCTACCCAATACACTGGAAGAAACGTCTACACTGACGCCGTTGGAGACCTCCGGCAATTTTGGAAAATCTGCAGCCATCTCACCGACAAGCTTGTACCTTCCGTTGTCGCTGCTGATTTCTATAGAATAGGTTTTTTCATCGATAGAAAACGTTACCGGTTGTTCAGGAAGGTTCTTGAGTGTCTCCAGCAAAATTTTCGCCGGCACGGCTATACTGCCATTTTCCTTTGCTTCCACTTCAAGCTCGGTGATCATGGCAGTTTGAAGGTCTGAGGCGGTAAGGATGAGTTTTCCGTCTTCAATCTCGAAAAGAAAGTTTTCAAGAATCGGTACAACGGGATTTGTGGTAATGACCCCATGAATGTTGTTCAACTCTTTGAGCAATGTTGCAGACGATGCGATAAACTTCATTTATAATAGTTTTAGAGTTCTTAAAAATCCGGGTAAAAATAGAAATATTTATTAACAATTAATAAGCTGATTCCGGACCGCCTTAATTGCTGCCCGACATGCTTAAATCTTTCAAAATCACCAATTCGTGAAACTTTAAGTGATTTTTTTATAGCTTCGCAATTTAAATGCATTTTTAATAAAAACCTTCTCATTTTCGCACCATGGAAGAATTTTTTAACGCGGTAAGCTATATCCAGGACAGGCATAAAACAAAACCCAGGTTTGGCATTATCCTTGGCACCGGCCTGGGTCGGTTGGTTGATGACATCGAGATAGAACATATAATTGATTACAAGGAAAT
Organism: uncultured Roseivirgaceae bacterium; assembly: GCA_964482185.1. Classification (GTDB taxonomy): domain Bacteria; phylum Bacteroidota; class Bacteroidia; order Cytophagales; family Cyclobacteriaceae; genus JAAUQL01. Next base: position 2,427 of record CAYZWN010000001.1, on the reverse strand, counting down.
ACCACATTTTCCGGTTTCCACGGTTGAAAGCCACAGCGGCAAACTCATATTTGGTAAAATAGCCGGCAAAGACGTCGTAGTGATGCAAGGTCGGTTTCATTACTATGAGGGTTATTCGGCAAAGCAAATTACATTCCCCGTGAGGGTGATGAAACTGCTGGGTATTGAGAGGCTTTTTATCTCCAATGCATGCGGCGGGGTAAATCCGGCTCATGAAGTCGGCGATCTGATGATCATCAACGACCACATTAACCTGCACCCCGACAACCCGCTGCGCGGACCAAATCTCGATGAATTTGGGCCCCGGTTCCCGGACATGAGCGAGCCCTACGACAGAAAGATGATCGCTCAGGCAGTGCAGATCGCTCAGGAAAACAATATCAAAGTCCATGTGGGTGTGTACGCAAGTGTAACCGGCCCCAATCTTGAAACACCTGCCGAATACCGGTTTATCAGAATTCTGGGCGCTGATGTCGTTGGCATGTCCACCATTCCGGAAAACCTCGTCGCCCGGCACATGGGCATCCCGGTTTTTGCTATTTCCGTCATCACCGACCTGGGAGTTGATGGAAAAATCAAAGAAGTATCTCTTGATGATGTGCTTGAGGCTGCCAGCAAGGCCGAACCCAACATGACAAAAATATTCCGTGAACTGATAGCCATTCAGGATTGATGGCGGATTGTTGGGATTGATGAGGTTGGTGGAAAAAAAATACTATTTGGTAAACCAATCCACTCAATCTGTTCAATCCATCTAATCTGTTTATATTTGAAGGAAGTACCTAAGCTTCATGGAGAAAAAAACATTATCGTCAATCAAAAGCTGTTTCCATTGCGGGGACGATTGCGACCGCGAACACATCGTGTTTGATGAGAAGGATTTTTGTTGTAACGGTTGTAAAACAGTCTATGAAATCCTGAATCAAAACGATCTCTGCACTTATTACGACCTCGACAAACAACCCGGCATCAGCCTGAAGAGCAAGCATTTCGATGACAAATATGCCTTTCTGGATAATGACGATATCGCCAGAATGATCCTGAATTTTCAGGATGCCGGCGTTGCTAAAGCCACTTTTTATATTCCGTCAATTCATTGCAGTTCGTGCATCTGGCTGCTGGAAAATTTATACAAATTGACTCCCGGTGTACGTCACAGCCGGGTCAACTTCGTGAAAAAGGAGTTCAGCGTAGATTACAATCCAGATGAAATCAGTCTTCGCTCCATGGTTGAATTGCTGGCAACGCTTGGCTACGAGCCACAGATCAGCCTGGAGGATTCTTCAAAAAAGGTTGAGAAATCAGCCAACCGCAGTCTCTATCTGAAAATCGGCGTAGCAGGTTTTGCCTTTGGCAACATCATGTTGCTGAGTTTGCCGGAGTATTTCGGATTCGAAGGTCTGGAAGAAAACATTCAACGGTTTATGTCCTACCTCAATATCCTGCTTGCGCTGCCTGTCGTATTTTACTGCGCCGTTGATTATTACAAATCGGCATATACCGGATTGAAAGAAAAACTCATCAACATTAATGTGCCGATTTCCCTGGGCATCATCGTACTGTTTACCCGCAGTTTGTATGAGATTTTAAGTATGTCAGGACCGGGGTATCTCGATTCTCTGGCTGGTTTACTTTTCTTCCTGCTCACTGGCCGCTGGTTTCAGAATTATACCTACCAGGGTATGTCATTTGAGCGTGATTATAAATCTTACTTTCCGCTTGCCATATTTAAAAAGGTAAACGGGCAGTACGAAAGTGCGCCGGTCAGCGCGCTGCAAAAGGGCGATTTGATCAGTGTAAGGAATCAGGAGATTATCCCGGCAGACAGCATGCTTGAAAGTGCCCACGCCAGCATCGATTACAGCTTTGTGACCGGCGAGGCCAATCCGGTCGCTAAGCATCGCGGCGATTATATCTACGCAGGAGGTCGTCAGCTTGGCGAGCGCATCGACCTGACTGTAGTTAAGCCGGTTTCGCAGAGCTATCTCACACAACTTTGGAACAACGATGCATTTGCAAAGGAAAAAAAAGACGCATTCCAGACCATTATCAACAGGATCAGTAAAAACTTCACCGTAGGCGTGCTGATGCTTGCAACAGGCGGATTTCTTTTCTGGGTAAACAAGGATTTTGTAACCGCCCTCAATGTGCTGACCGCCGTCCTTATTGTTGCCTGCCCTTGCGCACTTACACTTTCGGCGCCTTTCACCATGGGATCAGCCATGCGTATATTTGGGCAAATGCAGTTTTTTATCAAGAATGTAAATGTAATTGAGCGGCTCCTGCAAATCAATCATATTGTCTTCGACAAGACAGGGACCATTACCTATAACCGCGAAAGCGCTGTTCGTTTTGAAGGAGGCATGGTTGACAGTGAAGAATTTAGAAAAATAAAGGCATTAGCGATGAACTCCACCCATCCGCTTA